>NZ_DASQIX010000023.1:0-27717 GCF_035631355.1 Alloacidobacterium sp. | reverse complement strand
GCGGCGTAAGTTGAATGCGGGAAATATGCTTCAGGCAATTCTGAACTCGCTAGCGGCTGTTCTTGCCCTGGTCCCGTTTGTCCGGTAGCGCCGGCCTTGAGTTCGGGAAACAGAACGGAAGAGGTTTCAGCATGTACCCATCTGAAGGCGGTTCGTTTGCTTTAAGGCTATATGCAATCATTGAGGGGGTTCTGGGCGGTTAGTCGCCTATCCGGAATGTATGGTCCGCCGCCGTATTGCAAGCGAAAAATGACGATGACGGAATTGGTCTGCGCGAATGTATCCGGCCTCTGTTGGAGAAGCGATCTCCTGGCCTGAATGGAATGCGCTGCGCCCTCGTCCTTTTTAGTAACGCTGCCTTTGGAGGCATTTTCCGGTTGCAGGTTTCGAGAACGCCGGGATCGACCGTTTTGCCATCTCATGGTTCGCCAGCAAACCTGGCAGGAATCTAAAAACTCAGATCAGTAGTCGTTGGACTGCAGATGTGGGAATCGCTTCAGCGATTTCCAAGCCTGGCACTTGTGGCAGGCGTCATGTGCAGTCCATCAGGCCGCGGCCGGTTGTGGTAAGAGCGGCGGCCGATAAGCCTCTCCTTTGCATAGAACCGCCCAGACCATGCGTGCCATCTTGTTGGCTAATGCCACGGTCGCCACCTGCTTGCGCTTGCGTGCTACCAGACTGGCCAGCCACATACTCAGGCCTGAAGTTTGTTTCGTTCTCTGCAGCAGCACAGTATGTGCTCCTTGAATGAAGAGCTTTCGCAGGTATTTGTTCCCACGTCTGCTGGTACCGATCAGCTTCTGCTTGCCTCCGGTGGAGTGTTCGCCGGGCACCACTCCCAGCCAGGCAGCAAAACCGCGTCCCTTCTTGAAGGCTGCGCCGTTGCCAATGGCCGCGATGGTGGCCGTGGCGATTAAGGGTCCAACTCCGGGGATCGCGACCAGGCGTTTGCATGGTTCAAGTTCGCTGGCGATGCGCACGATCAGCTTGTCGGATTCCTCGATCTGCCGATGCAGGTACTGCATCTCCCACTGCAGTTGTGTCAGCAGTACCCGTAATGCACCGGACAGTTTGTTGTCGGCGTCTTCCAGGATGCCCGGTAGAGAGGCTGCAAGATGCTGGCGTCCCTTGCGTATCGTGATGCCACGCTCCAGCAGCAATCCGCGCATCTGGTTGATTACCGCGGTGCGGCGCACCACCCACCGTTCGCGCACGCGGTGCAACGACTGCAGGTCGAGCTGGTCATCGGTCTTGATGGGCACAAAGCGCATCGAGGGACGGGTGACAGCCTCGGCAATGGCTTCCGCATCGATGTAGTCATTCTTGTTGGTCTTCACGTAAGGCTTGACGTACTGGGCCGGCATCAGGCGCGCTTCATGCCCCTGTTCGCGCAGTGCACGGCCCAGAAAATGAGATCCTCCGCAGGCCTCCATGCCGATCAGGCACGCGCGAAGGTTCGAGGTGAAGCGCAGCAGCTGAGTCCGCGAGCACTTCTTGCGAACCACCACTTCACCCCGTGCGTTGACACCTATAAGGTGAAACACTGTCTTCCCCAGATCGATGCCGATGGTGCGAATCTCCATGGAACACCTCCTCTGTTCACCTCTACACCCTCGTCGGGCTGAAGCGGCGGACCATGCCAGTAGTAATCGATCCGGGCGGACGGATTAAAAGCGAGCCCGAAGGGTGTATGATACGGGCCCGAAAACGACAAAATAACCATCCCGCCTGAATCGAGTGATGAACAACCAATCCCGGACAGCGGAAAATGGGACCGTACAGATGCGGCAACGGCTAGACGAAATTTGTTGAACGCCGTCTCCTACGCATTCGGCGACCTTGGTTCTGAACGCGAAGTCTTGCTCATCGGTTGTCAACCAGCGCTGTTTCAACATGCGGGCGGAGAACCTGGTCGTTCTCGTGGTCCTTTCGTACACCTTCGACCTCCCAGTCGAAATCGTAGTTCCCCGTTCCGGCATGTAATTCTCTGATGCGAATTTGCGGGATGCCTTTCTCAACTACAGCGAGGCCCAAGGAATCAGATGAGAGTGGGGTAAGTTGCACTGTTAACCCGTCCTGCCCAACAACACTGGCAAAGTGTTCCGGCAACGATATAATGCCTTGGCCGTTAGCCAGGTGCGCTGTTCCCCGGACATAGGCAGCAGCTTCAGGACCTTCGACGCAGGCATAAACGATGTCCGTGTCGGGCTGATTTGGATGGGGCACACGGAAGTTTTTTACGCTGGCTTCAATAGTGCCATTGCCATTGAAATCGACGAACATCCTTGCTTTTGCTACGCCGGCTGCCGCGCCGGCGGCGTCAGTTACCGTAATGACACCATTATCTGCAGCCCCGTGCATGCCTGATAGCTGACAAGTCTGGCGACCACCGGGGCCTAGCAGACCTATGAAACCTCCACCTGCGGCATTTCGACTAATTAGGACTTGCGGAACTGAGGACACGCCCGGAGGTCCTTGCGGTCCTGGGGGACCCTGGGGGCCAGCCGGACCGGCTGGGCCGTGGACCTGAGCCGTCGACTGAATCGATCCGTCCGGAAATTCTATTCCATGAACAGGTCCGATATTGCCTTTGAGAAAAATAACAACGAACCACCGGCGCCAAGCGTGTTGTCAACGTCCATCGACAGCGCGATTATGGAACCGGTCCACCCCTGTCCCGGCTGTCCGTTCCTGATGCGAACGCCAAGGCTCACGTTGTTTGTATCCACGATTGCGCCAAAACTCGCCGCGACCGCGTAGGTACCCGGCGTCTGACCGAGGGTACCGGATGATATCCGCAAAGTCGTGCTGGCAGCGGAACCCGTGATCTCTGTCGTGCCCGGCGGCGAGACCACGCTCAGTCGGGCGGCCGGCTGTGATGTCGCGATTCCCACATTGCCATCGCCTCGAACAATAAAATGTGTGAAGCCGCCTGGCGGCGCGGCCCCGATGTCACGCACCTGCAGGAAAGAGCTCGCCTGCGAGTTCGCAAACGTGAGAAAAGACTGGACGTCAACAGAGATGGCGTTGATCGGATTTCCCGCGGCGGGGATGTCAAGCTCCAGCCCTCCGGTGAATGTCGAGACAGCCGCCTCGACGTGAAATCCGGCGATCGTGCCGCCGCCGCTTCTTTGGATCGTCAAGTCGCTCGTACCGGCACCTGGCGGATCAAGCACTATTGACGACCCGCCTGAGAAGCCATCATCGCGGTGAAAATACAGGTCGCCGTTGCCTCGGACACTGACTGTCCCACGGACATCCAGACTGCTTCCGGGTGACGCGGTTCCAATCCCAACGTTATCGCTCGTCGTGGTCAGATTCCCATTCGTTTGCCAAGCCATACGACGGTTCCCTCCGGACCGTCTGCCACTATACACTTTGCATCAAAAAGCAGTGGAGCACCCCGAAACTTGGCTACGCGGTAAGCTCCCGCACTTCCAGCACAGCCCCGACTTGTGGAGACGCTGTAGTGACTTAGGACCTGAAAGTGCCAGTAGTTTTCGTCTGCTGTTTATGATTGACGCATTCCGGAAGAATTACTTACAGTAGCTTTCGTCGAAGGCAAATATCCGCAGCCGGGTGCTTTGTAAAATGGCCAAACCAAAATTGTTCATTGGTTCTTCAAAGGCAAGTGTTGATGTTGCCAGGCTAATCGCGAACAGATTGGAAGACGATTGTTCTGCCGAGGTAACCGTCTGGGATGAAGGCATTTTTACTCTCAATCAGGGCTTTCTGGAAAGGCTTTTGGATACCATCGCTGAATTCGATTTTGCTGTGTTGGTTTGGGGAGCAGACGACATCACAGAGAGTAAAGGTGAATCAAAGGCATCCCCTCGAGACAACGTGATCTTTGAGTGTGGATTGTTCATGGGCGCACTCGGTCGGGAGCGAGTCTTCATAGTTCACGAAAAAAGCGTAGCGATCAAAATACCATCTGACTTTGCGGGTATCACGCTCGCCAGTTATGACGGCTCTCGCCTTAGTGGTAGTGATGCTGAGGCGGCGATAAGAAGGGCGTGCGAGGTCATAACTAAAGAGGTTCGCAAACCACGTTTCCCCAGCATAGTCGGCGAATGGACCTCAAGATATGTGCTTTCAGAGGATTTGGGGCACCCAGAGGTCACTGAAGTTGTCGAGATAATGGAAGCTCGTGGCGGAGTATCTATTGTGAGCATGGACAACCCGGTTGGAGATAATTACGTTGCATATGGAAGGATTGTCCAGGAGAGACAAATTATTGGAGAATGGCGCGCTAGAGTTGGTAGCGGCGAGGGTAAAGGTTCGTTTGTTCTAAGTATCACGCCAAAAGGGAATGTAATTTATGGCTATAACACTGCCCCTGACGAAAACAATGCAACAGTTTTTACATCCTGGGTATTGGCGAAGAACGACGGTAGTGACCAGGCCAAAATAAAGGAGCGTCTAGATTGGGCTCATGGGAAACTGCGAAACAGCACATTTATGCCTGGAAATGCTAATGCAACTTAAAGGTGCGGGGACTTCGTTCGAGAATATGTAGTGATTTGCAGAATTTTCTTTTGAAATTTTTATTTGCACGGTTCACAACTGAGTGTGGTATAAAGCCGCGACGTAGGCGACCCAAATTTCTGGAGCTGGAAACGGGTTGGATCGCGGGCCCTGCAACCCGTCCTCCGCAGGAGCCCTCATGCTCGTGCTTTTGCTTCTGCTCATCGTCTTTCTCCTCGGAGTATTCATCGGCTGGCTCTGGTTCCGCAGGCATCCTGCGCTGCCTCCTCCTCCTCCTCCGACGTGCCCTCCGCCTAAAGTTGCCGATCAATACACGGCCCCCGCGCTGGCGCTAGCCCTCTCTGTGCAATTGATGGGTACTCCGGCGGATGGCAGCAGGGTGCCGTCTGGCCCAATCTCCGGTCCGGTGGTGTGGGCAGAAAAGGGCGACGAGGTGCTGGTGCACTTGGAGAGCACACAGGCCCGATTGCAGAACGGCTGCCTCTTGGTTTCAGTTGACCTGGAGACCGACCAGACAGGACGCCAGCCGCTGGTGATGGCCTTCTCGGTCAGCAATGGCACGGACGACGGGGGACTGATCGCAACGACGGATGAGCTACCGCGGGGTAATGGGCTGTTGGCTGCGCGATGGGGAGAGACCTTGCAATCGGCGGTCTGGGCCTCACTACTTAGCATGTCCCAACAGCATGCGTTTGAGCGGCAAAAAGCGCCGCGCGGCATCAGCATTGCCGGAGACAAGCTGAATTTTCATGCGGACACGCCGCTGGTGGCTTCAACGGCGGTGCAGCCATGAACGGGCAGGACCTGGCCTCTGAGCTTCAGGACCTGGCGAAAGCACTGGGCCTGCTCGACGGAGCAAGCGGCAACTTCAACTGGGACTGGTTTGCCGATCCGCTCTCCAACATAGAAAAGATTTTTTCCAACCAGGGCCAGCGGGACGCGTTCAACGACCTGCTGAATGCCTTGATTGCGCCTGTGCCCGTCCCCGGTGTTCCCACGGACGAGAGCTGGCATCCGCTTCTGGCCGACCAGCCGCGGGGAAATGTCTATCTGACGGTCCGCGAAGATGGCGCGAATGTAACATTTGGCGTCGCCGGTGAATTTCACTCGGCTACTTCTCCTGATGCGTCGCTGCGCGCGCAGCTGCCTCTGTTCATCTCAAACGGCACGAGTGTCAATGCGGTTGCAGGCACTGCAAATGGGCCGCTGACGGTGGGCCTGCGTGTTGACGTGGAACTGAATGGCACGGTCAAGCTGAATGCCATCGATGTTGACGTTGATCTTGTGTTGCTGCCCACGCCGGCCCCAAAGATTACGGTCACCCTTGAGCAATTTGATATTGGGAGCGGCCCACAGGACATCACCCTTGACTCGACAAATCTGGGAAGCGAGCTTGTGCCGGTGGTGCTGCGGCTAGTCCAGCAAGAGGTTTCGCAGATTGCCGGGCCTGATCCGGTAAAAGACCACCTGCTGCCCTTGCTGGGGCTCGCGGGCAATCCGGTGCCGATGTTTCCGTTCACGCGGCTTACGCAGGGGCCGCAGGCATTGCAGGCATGGTTCCTCTCCATGCTGCAGGGAGGGGCGCCCAGCATTACGGAATGGCTAGACCATCTGGCGGGCTTGCTGGGAACGGCCGCGCCAGGGGTCACCGGCGTAGGGACATCGGCAGATCCGTGGAAGACGGAGCTGTTTGCAGTGCCAGGAGGAGCGGCGAACTCCGGGCTCTTCGTCACCCTGGCGCACGACACAAGCGGAAGCACACAGTCGCTTGATCTTGGCATTCAACTTCAGTTCGTTCCCGGGGGAGCGGCGGTCCTGGTTGGGGCGAATGCGGTGCTTGCGTCCATTCCGCTGGCAGGAAGCGCGCACGCAGAGGTACTGCCTTTTGCTTCTGTGCTGTTGCAGTCTCCTGGCGACGGCAGCGCGCTGGTGAACGCGGGACCTATCAGCGTACAGACGTTTCGTGCCGGATTTACTTTTGACGGCGCGAACCTGAAGCCTATGCTGGAACTGGACCAGGTACAGTTCCAGGGGCAGACCTACGCAACGCTTGATCTTACGAATGTCAACAGCATTGTGCAGGCGGCAAGCGACGCCCTGCGTACGCTGCTGAAAAACGAGTTGGGCACAGGATTCGCGGCGCATCTGGCTGCGCTGACCGGGTTGATCGCGCCTGCAAACGATCCGGGAACGCCGCACCTGCTGGACGCTTCAAGCGCTCCGTTACTGGCGTCGAACCCGTTTGCGGCGATCGCGCAAATACATCGAGCAGCGCTGCTGGATACGGCGCATCCCTGGTCACATCTGCTGGAGGAAGCGGCAGCGCTGGCGGGCGTCAATACGGCGGCGGCCGGATCTGGGACACTGGCCGATCCATGGCGTGTGCCGCTTGCTTCCGGCGGAGATGTGACTCTTGCGCTGGCCGCGTGGAATGCGCAGACCAGCGGTAATGCCGGCGATGTGCAGCAGCTGCGCTTCGGCCTGATGGTGCAGTTGAACGTTGCGCCGGTAACGGCGGCATGGAAAGCGGAACTGTTCGCGCTTGATCTACCTCAGACAGGCACGCCGAGCGCGGTGGTTCTTGGAGTGCAGCACCTTTCGGCAAACATTGCGCCGCTGCCTGCAATACCTCAAGTCGCGGGTATTTCGTTGTCCGCTGATGCGCTGCAAGGCTCGCTCGACTGGAGTTTTGGCAAGCCTCTGGCCTGGACAGCGGAGCTCACGAACCTGCAATTGAGCGTGGGTGGGCAGACGAAACAGATCGCAAGCCTGAATTTCCCGCCTCAGGCTGCTTTGGACTTTTCCAATCCATCTGCGGTTGCGGTGGCGCTTGGCGTCAGCGTACCGGACCTCGAAGACCTGCTGCGATTACTGCTTGCGCGGCTGGTATTCGATCTGGGCGGCATGCCTGCATTTGCGCTTTCTGCCTTGTTCGGGTTGCACGGCCAGCTCAACGGCCTGCCCGCTGATTGGCCGAAACTCGCAGATCCCGGTGCAATCGGTTCGCTCTTCACCGATCCGTTTACAGCGCTGCGTAACTGGTTCAAGGCGCTTGCGCTGAATGTCTCGGCGGACGGCACGCCCTTTTTGCTGGATGCGCTGCCCTGGTTGCGCGCGCTGTTGGCGGATGCTTTGCCTTCCAATCCGGGCGGAGCGTTGCCTGCGTTTCCGCTGAACATCACTGGATCAGGCGTGTATAACGACCCGTGGGCACTTCCGCTTTCAACCGGACCGAGCACGAGCGTGGATGCTCTCGTGTGGCTTGAATCGGCGCATGGAGACTTGACCACCCCTCCGGCGGCATGGGCGAGCGGGCTGTCCGCGCTCATTAGCGGCGCCGGCGACTGGAACGGGTTGCTGACACAAGCGGGCGCGCTTGCCAACTTTGTGCCCGGACTGCGGAACGCGCTCGTGGCTGCCGACAGCAGCACACTTGCAAATTCGCTAGGCCAGCTAACGGCGCATCTCTCATCCACTGACGGCGTAGTGCCGTTTGCCTCTCAGGTCCCTACAGCGAGCAAGTGGACAGCAGGCGCAAAGCTGACGTCTCCGCATCATTTGCAGCCATCTGATCCGCAGGCAATCAGCGAGATTCTTACGCAGATTGACGCCTGGGCCGGAGGCGCGGCAGGTCAGCGGACCGTGCTGCTGCTGGGACCGGCATTTAGCGACCACACGATCTGGGCGTCGTTGCTTTCGAATGCGAACCTGCATGGCGCGACGAATGCCGCCGCGCTCTTTAAATTGCGACAGGCCAATGTTGATCCCACGACGATCGACCTCTCCGGCATCGGCAACGCGGCGTGGGACTACTACACGGCGGACCTGAAGGATGACGCAGGCGAAAATGTAACCTCGCTGGTTACACAAATCGGGAACATCGTCTCGCGGCTGCAGCAACTGCGTCCCGGAGCAAAGATCACGCTGGTGGCACATTCAACAGTAGGCATCGCCGCGCGCGTGTATACGGCGGCAAATTCCGGAAATGTGCAGGGCATCATTACGCTCGGCACGCCACATCTGGGCGCGGGACTTCCATTCCTGACGGATGAATCGATGGCGAATGCGCTGCGCGTGCTGCAATCGGTCCTGCCAACTTCTGCGACCAGCGACATCAACCTGCAAGCGTTGCAACATGTGTTGAGCGCGCTCGATGGATATCTCCCGCCTGCTGCGGCAGGGGCCTTGCCAACGCTGAATCCTTATCCGGTGGCCTCGTTCAATCCTACGGTCCCTTCCGGCGTAGATACCGGCGGCCGGCCCGCTCTCGCCCTGGGCAGCCAACTGCCTGGTGACCTGCTGACGAGTCTGAAGCAATTCTTGGGCACGCTCGCCGAGCAGCAGGCTGCGCCCAATCTCGCGCCACCGACGGCTACACACATTGCGTTCGGCATGCGCGCGCATCTACCGGTTGCCGGCGACCTGTCTGCAATTTACAGCGATGTGCATTTGCGCGCAGACGCTTTCCGCGTCAAGTTCGACAGCACGGCGGGCGAGCTTGCTCGCGCGCCACACGCCTTGCAGGCGCGGGTTGTGCTGACGCGGCCAGGAGGATGGCTTGCCGGGGCGGCGAGTCCATTTGCGGGGCAGGGCGTTCCGCAACTGGATGTGCGCGTGCGCTGGGCGGAACTGGGCGCGGACATTTCGCTGAATGGATCGCTCTCAGTTACACCGCATCTGGAGCTGCATCAGGTTTCGTACCATTCGGGCCTGGGCGACGTCGCGCAATTCGCCGACGCGCAGGCGCAGGTGTTGCTGGGCGCGGTCCTGCAGAGGATTGGCACTCCAGCTGCCGGATCGACGCTCGACAACGTGATGCTGGCGCTCAAAGACCTCGGCATCGTCATCAACGATTCGCACGGCGGCTACGGCGTCTCGCAGGACGCCTTCGCGGCATTGCACACCGACCCCGCTGGATATCTTGGCGCGCAATTGGGCCCGGCCCTGGATGGTGGAATGTTCGGCTTCTCCGGCACAGCAGGAGGGCCGTGGAACCTGCCTCTGCCCGGAGTTCCGCTGTCGCTGCAACTGGCGAAAGGATCATGGACGATCGGGCTTTCCGCCGGCGCGTCGGGGTGGCCATTGGGCAGCGAAGCGAATCTGCAATTTGCAGCATCGCTGCGTTTGCCGGATTTTGCGCCAAGTCTCAGCGCGACGATTCAAGCCAATGGAATTGCGCTCAATTTCGACGGCAGCCATCTGAATCTTTCAGTGCCAGCGTATCTGGATGCGCCACTGCAACTGGTTCCTGCTCCTTCGCAGGCCCAGCTCATGGCGGAGTTTAACAATTTTCTGCCGCTCGCGCTTTTCTCCGGCGCAGCAACAGCGCTTCTGCAAGCATTAGTCGGACAAAGCGTCACGCTGCCCCCGTTGGACAGCATCTTCCGCTCGCCCGGCGCCTTCCTGAAAAACGCCAACGTGCTTGGCGACGGCACGCAACTTGTATCGGGAAAGATCAATACGTTTCTGCAATGGCTCAATGGCAAAGCCGGATTGGCGGCTGGGACTGCACTGCAACTACCTGCCGGCATACAGGTCGTCGCGCAGGGGGTGGGTTCTACGGCCGACCCAGTGCGGCTGGCGCTGCAAACAACAACGCCGATCGCAGGCGTTGTGGGACTGCAGCTTGCTGCGAATATCGACAGCCAGTTGCACGTGACGCCTGCGGGCACTGTGACTGTGACTGCCTCGGGACTGCCGGGCGGGGCCATCTTCGGCAACAAGATCACCGTGAATTTTGGCGCGTCGGCAAATGGACTGACGCTGAGCATCGTTACGCATGCCGATCTCGGTTCGCCTGGACCGACGATTACAATCCTGCCCACGTTCAGCGGATTTAATGCGGTCGCGGCCGCTGAGTCGCTGCTGCCGGCGGCGCTTGATCAACTTGTAAGCACGCTGCAGGGGCAAGGCTCCGCGGTTGTAGATATAGCTCTGCAGGTTGCGGTCGCGCTCGGCATCTATGACGCTACGAACCACTTCTCCAAACATACCGGCGATTTGAAGAAGCTGCTAAGTAACGATTGGTCTTCCACGCTTTCGCTGAATACGCCAGCTCGCCAACAGCAAGTGGCAAACGCCATTGCGAACTTGTTTGGCGCGGGGCCTCTCGGCGCGATTCCCGATTCGCTGACCGCTTCCGGCAGTACTGTGGCATGGACACTAAATCTGGCTGGACATGGACTGGGAAATGGAACTGTGACAGTTACATTAGGCTGGGATGGCTCCGGGCCAACTGTTCAGATTGCGACCAATCAGATCACCCTCGGCACAGGCGCGCTGCTTGCGAGCATCAGCGCAGGCTACGCGTCAGGCGGCCTGACATTCAATACAGATTTGTGGGTGAAGCTGCAAGATGCGATCCACCTGGACCTTGCGCCAAAAGTTCACGCCGGCTTTGCCTCCAACCAGTTCGTCTTCGATCTCGATCCGTTGGCAACAACAACTGCCGATGGCCCGCTGGTGGTGCATATTTCGCCTACGCCTGGAGTGAGCGGGGGTGGGGATGTCCTATCCTTGCTTACGTCGTGGCTCATGCCGCTTGCTGGCAATGTGCTGCTGGGCGTTCCGACGATTGCCGCTAAACTCGCGGCCCCGCTGTGGACGGGGTCGTCTATCAAATTGCAGGACCTGTTGGCGGGCGCGCACCTTATCGACATTGCTTCGCCGACATTTATCAAAACGCCGTTTCCTGATCTTGTTTCGATTGCGACCGGCCTAATCGAAACGTTGGCGACGCATGTCAGCGTAACTTTGAGCACCACCCTCAAGCTTTCGCTGGTAAGCGACAATCACAAAGGCACGCAGAGGCTGGGCGTCGCCCTGCAGGGGTCCATTCCATTCCAGGCCGGAAGCTATGACCTTAGCATTCTGTTCGGCGCGCCCGCATCGTGGAACAGCGGCAGCTCGCAGCTGGACGAAGGCATTGTCTTTTATATCTTCAATGCCGAAGCGCAGTTCACGTTCAATCCCGGACTCTATGCCGTAGGGCTAGGGTTCGGCATTACCGGGCAAGATGACGGCCCGCTCATCAATACGGATGAGTTTCGTCTTGGCGGCGTCCGCACCTATGTCTTCTTTGATTGCGAATTCGGCAACGGACTGCAATTTGGGGCTTTTGACAATGGATCCAGCTTCGGCGCCGGGCTTGAGCTGGATGCGCTGGGCCTGCCGCTGGGCGCGGCAACCAGCGGCGGCGCGGGCGGCAACCCGGTCGCGTCGAGCCTGCTGAGCCAGGGTGGGGGAAGCGGCGACTCCAAGCCGACGAATCCTGGCGTAGACGTGGCCGTTTGGGCGGGGGCTCCTGATGACGGCAAGTTCCATGTGATGTTTGGCGACAAGCGCGACCAGCCCTTATGGATCGGCGTGCATTCGAGCTTCGGCCCCATCTACATCGACCAACTCGGCGTTCAAATTGGAAATGACCCTGACCACACTCTTGGGCTGCTCATCGACGGCAGCGTGAAAGTCGACGGCTTGCTGGCACAGGTCGACCAGTTGACGTTGCAGGCCCCAATCGGGGACCTCGGCAATCTGCACAAGTGGTCTATCGATCTGCTGGGGCTGGCTGTTTCGTTCCAGGACCCGGGGATCACGCTCGCCGGCGGCCTGCTCAAGAACCCTGGCCCGCCGATTGAATATGACGGCATGCTGCTCATCCGGGTGACGCAGTTTGGCTTCGTTGCGGTAGGCGCGTATTCCACTCCAGGGCAGGGCACGGACACCTACACTTCGCTTTTCGTATTTGTGGCGGTGTTTGCGACCATTGGCATTCCGCCCATCATCGAGATCAGCGCCTTTGGACTGGGCATCGGCTACAACCGCGAAATCATTGTGCCGGACGACCTGAACCAGATTCCCAGCTTCGTGCTGGTGGCGGCGCTTGATGACGGCGGCGCGCTGGTCAATGATCCGATGACCGCGCTGATGAAACTCAGCACCAGCATCCCGGCGAAGCGCGGCGCTTTCTGGCTGGCGGTGGGACTGCGCGCAACCACATTCCAGATCGTGAACCTGATCGGCGTGCTGTATATCGCGCTCGACGGCGGATTTGAAGTCGGCATTCTGGGCGTGGCGCGCATGGCGCTGCCCTCAGACGATACGGCCCTGGTCGAGATCGAGCTTGCGCTGAAGGCGCGCTTCAGCACGGCTGAAGGTTTGCTGTCGATCCAGGCGCAGCTTACGGACCACTCGTTCCTCATCAGCCCCGACTGCCAGCTCACGGGCGGCTTTGCCTACTTCATGTGGTTTGCGAAGTCGCAGTTCCTGCTCACCATGGGCGGATACAACCCGCACTTCCAGAAAGATCCGGCCTACCCCGATGTGCCCCGTCTCGGCTATCGCTGGTCGCTGCTGGGGGCGATCAATATCAAGGGCGAGTCATATTTTGCCCTGACCAATACCTGCGTGATGGCAGGAACGAAGTTCGATGCAACCTATGGGCCGGATTGCATTCATGTCTGGTTTACGGCGTATTGTGATTTTCTACTTTCCTGGGACCCGTTCTATTACGACATGGATGTGGGCGTGAGCGTTGGCGCAACGTTCTCGATTCACGTGTGCGTGTTTGGCTGCTGCGTCAGCATCGATATCACGGTATCGCTCGGCGCATCTCTCGAAATCAAGGGCCCGCCCTTCCACGGAGAGGTGACGGTTGATCTCGCAATTGCCAGCGTGACGATTCCATTCGGGCCTACGCCGAACAACCGGCCTCCCGCGCTCTCATGGGACCAGTTCTCGCAAAAGTACGTTTACAACAACGATCCCACTACCTATGCGACAGCCGTGCATGTAATTGGCGGACTGCTGCCGCCGGTGCCTCCAGGCGGATCGCCCGCTCCTGGCGCCATCGACCAGCCGTGGAAGATGGCCAGTGAGTGGGTCTTTCAGACTGAGACGCGCATGGCGGCGGTGGCTTATGAGGCGAGCTTCGTCGGGATTACAAACCCGGCGCCTGCGGTTGATCCTGCCTCAGGGAAGAACACGAGCATCGACCTCGGACCGATGTACATCAGCGACCCAGGCAGCACTCACTTGTTGAGCCTGGATCAACTGGACCAGGAGGGCGGCTCGCCTACATTCAATCAGTGGGTTGCCATGACTGGCCTGAGCCAGAGCCAGTTGCTGGTGGAATCAGTCATCGGACAAGTTTCCGAAGCCACGTATCATTACTTCCCGCCGGACCAGGTCCCCGCGGCCGCGCGCACGGTGCCGGTGCTGGTTGGCGTCAAGGTCACGGGCATTGTGGCTTATGGGAACTCGACGCAACCGATCCCCATTTCGAAACTCATTGACGCGGGCAATCCCCGTCCGCTGCCATTCGCCGCAGACATCGACATTGCGGGCCTGAAAGCCTTGGGCGCTGTTGCTGATAATCTTGCGGCGTTTGCCCAGACTGCCGGAACGTCAGCTCTCCTGGATGCGAGCGCGCAGCTGCTTTCTGGCGCGAATGCCTTCAGCCAACTGCGGGTTGACTCAGGACTACCGCAACCTGGACTCGCTCCCATGAGTGTGCGCTCGCTTAAGCGTTACCGCTCTGCTCCCCCACTGCTGACGCCGTTGACGACCGGCCTCACTATGAAACCGGTTGGTCTCAATCTGCCGCCGAAAATCACGGTAGTTCCTGATGCGGTCTCGGTTCTTCTGGGGCAGCCGCGACTGCGCGCCGTATTGCAGACGCGTGCACAGGCCGTAAGCGATGCGCCGCTATCGCTGAAGACAACGGTGAGAAGTGTCGCGGCCGCAAACCAGGCGGTCCGCATGAGCGCGCCCGCATTAAATGTAGTTGCCGGCGCGCGGTTGCAGCGGGTTCCCGCGGCGAACGCGCCTCGCGTCACGAGCATTGCCCGTCCCGGGCGTACGTTGCGCAGCTTCGATTTTGGTTCTGTGGGAAACGTCAGTGGCTTTAAAAACTTTACACAGGCAGAAGCCGACGTGATCGCCAAGGGCGTTTCTCTTGTTGCTGGCGCCACCCATTTATGGGACATCCCAGGCGGGAGTGAGCAGGTTGTCGTTTCGGGGAGCGGTGCCGTGCGCATCGCCTTCCTGGGCCGCAATGGAGCGCCCCTGGTCGATAGCGAAAGCATTATGAACGGTCAGCTCGTGGTGAATGTTCCAGCGAAATCAGCGATGGCGGCGATCACTTGTCTGGGATCGGTCCCGGCGAATGCGGCAAATGCTTCCGGATTCGGCGCAGTCAGCCTCGCGTATGCTCCGCAGGGCAAAACGCCTGTCGTTGGATGGCAGATCGGCAATCATGCTCCGCAAATCAGCGGACGCGCGCTGCTGACCCGCGGATCGTCGCTGCTGTTGTCCACGCACTTTGTGCCAACCCACGGCAAACAGAAGACCAGTGATGCGCTGGCCCAAATTTCCTATGCGCTTGCGGACCAGATCGGCTCTGAGACGCGGTTGCCCACGGAAATCGAAACGTTGATGGTCCTGCTTGATCAGCAGAATGCCGACGCCGCCGGCGCAGGCGATCTCGCCGTCGGAATCACAGGGGCAACCGTGCAGACTCCGCCGTTGATTGTTGCCGGAGGAGCGCGGACCGCATTGCTGTATGACATCGCTGCGCGCGATGACAAAGTCGTAACCATCAGCGTTGCCGTGGGAAGCCTGCAGGGCTGGGCACTGGCAGGAGTAGCCGGAATGCAGGGCAGCGCGCAGAGCTGGGCAGTGCGCTGGAACGGAAAAGTCCCAGAACAAATCGTGCCGGACGGCGCGCTCACGCCCGATGGAGCATTGATCGTGCGTATTGTTCAATCGCAAGGAGGCCCGCAATGACGCCCCCGCAACCGCCCAAGGGGTATATAGTCCTTTGGGACCACATCCTTCCTCCGCTGAAAGATGGCAGCTACCGCTGGCGCAGCGAGACAGACGTCAATTATCAGGTAACGCAGCAGAACCCCGACGGCTCGACATCACAGGTTCCCGTCTCTCAGGACCTGCCAGAGGCGCAAGGCTACTTCAACGTCGAAGGACCACGGTTCCGCATCGACCAGAGCCTGGTGGCCGCTGTATTTCCTCCGCGCAATGGACATGGAGGCTTCAATGAGAGCCTTCAGCATGTGGCCATTGCCCGGCGCACGTTGCCGTGGGAGCGCACGCTCGACCCTGAAAACCTTCTTTGGAAAGGCCAGCAGATTCCACCATGGAATGCCGACGTTCCCTGGATGGCGTTGCTGCTTTTTGAAGAAAGCGAATGCACGATCAAGCAGAATGTAGCGATCACCGATGCTCTGCCCCAGAGCGTTGTGCAGAGGCTCGCGCCTCCGCAGGGAACGCAGGTGGATACGGTCAGCGCGAACTGGCTCCTGGTCTCGTCTATTTTGCCTTCGCTCGAAGAACTGCTGCTGCTCACGCATGTCCGGCAGGTAAATGTGGAAGACAAAGAGCTGAACGTTGCCGGTAGCGACGGCTGGTTTTCCGTCGTGATGTCGAACCGCGTTCCAGAAGAAGGGAAGAAGTACGTCGCCTGCCTGGTCTCGCTTGAAGAGCGTTCAGATCTGGTCTCGGTAAATCCGCCGGATGCAGGGGGCAATCCAATTCTGGAGGGGCCAAGTCGAGATGTGCCGCGCGCGCGACCCGCGATATCCGGCGCAAGCCGTTCGCCTGTTACTGATCTTCCCGTAACTACGGCGGTCAATTCGCAGGACCTGCTGGTGAGCACGGTCGGCTCCGCGGTGACCAAATTCGGCGACACCACCGTGGTTGGCGATCCCGGCATCATCATCTTCAACCTGCAAACGACATTCATTCTGTTGTACAGCTGGAAGTTCGAATGCACGCAGGCGGGAACTTTCAGGGAGCTGATGCAAGGGCTCGACGTGAAGATGTTCGGAAACCCGAATACGCAGGACAAGCCGCAGCTCACTGACACCGGCCACCTGAAGATGCAGGTGGCCGACCGCGCCGGAGAAACGGAGGTCAGCTTCTATCGCGGACCGTTAGTGCCGTTTCAACTTACACGCGATCCGCTGGGGCCGTATCATAGCGCCGATCAGGCCAGGCGAGGCAGCCTGGAGACGGGCGGCGAAGACATCTCCTATGCCGCCGCCTTTGAATGTGGCCGCCTGCTGGCCGCGGCGGACGGGCGCTTCGCGCAGGAACTGATGCGTTGGAGACGCGAGGCATACAAGGTCTCGGCCCGCGCTGACGCGTTGAATCTCGTCGCAAAGGACATTGAGTTGATCGCTGCTGCTGACGTGCATCAACCGTTCACCCCGGTGCTTGCAGTCAGCGCGGTCCAGAGCCTGGTGAATCCGATTGGCCCTGTGGCCGATCCCTATGAGATTGGAATCGCACAGCAGTCTATCGGCATGAATCCTTCAGCACTGCAGCAGGCATGGAGGCTCACATCGCAGCAGGAAGCGGCTGCGATTCTGGGCGGCGATGCCGGAACGCTGGGCGCCCAGGTGGCAGCGCCCACGCAGACCGCGCGGCCAGACACGACCATCGACGCGGTCGCTGCCGATACTGCCGGGCTCAATCGGCTGAGCGGCTTCCGCGCTCAACTACTCGACAACGCCGCCACGACATTGAAGGGGGAATAAATGCGAACTCCCTGGGTCAACAATTCGAAAAGCCTGAGATTAAGGATGGCCAAGCCGCATCAGGTTGCGCCAAGCGAGCCGGAAGCGGGTATGCCTCCGTACATGGAGTCATTTCTTGCTCATCTTCGGCTGCTGGTCGGCGTTCCGTTTGATTACCTCGTGCCTGACGCCCGGCTTCTTCCGGATGAGTCGATCCGCTTCTTTTATCTCGACCGTTCCTGGACCGACCGTCTGGTGGATGGGGCGATTGCCATAGGTAAGATTGGCACGCGCGAGCAGGCGCACCATCAGGCGCACGCTTCCGCTGTGCATCAGCAGCTCGACCAGACGGAGCGGATCGTGCGCAAGCTGCAGATCGGCACATTCGGCAGCTTTTCCGATCTGAAAGGCGCAAACGACAACAATCAGGCCCCGGGCGACATCATCACGGGATTTCTTCTGCGCTCTGCTGCTGTCGTCGGATGGCCACACATGGATGTGCGCGCATACGACATTGATATTCCCGAGAGAACCAATGGCGTGGAGCTTGATCCGAGTGATCCAAATGTGGCGAAGCACCAGTTGCCGACATTGCGACTGGAACTGCTCTCACCATCGATAATGCTGGCGCTGTTTCAGGGAATTCCTCAGCTTGTTTATCTTGAAGAGCCGCACCATGGCGTTCAATTCGGCATCCTCGATCCTCAAGGAGACGGCAATTTCCAAATGTTCGTTCGCGACACCACGGGCCATCAGATATTCGTCCCCCCGAACAATCCGAACGCTAAAACCATACCTGTGCCGGTGCGTGCTGCAAATGCGCGCGTGATCCACATTGCAAAGCTGCGCGACCAGCTCGGAGCAAATCCCGCGCCGGGGATGCCTCCGCAGAATGGCAGCGCAAATTTCGCCCTTGAGGTGCTGCAGCCTCCGTGGCGCCAGCGTTTTGAGGGCACTGTAGATGAGGCCGGCCAGGGTGGCGGAGACGGGCGCTTCGTGGGAGGCATCATGGTCGCAAAGAATGTGCAGGATGCGACGATACAAAACGCGTACAAAGAGCTGCTGCTCAATCCATAGAAGGCTATATGGCAACCAACGTAACAACGCAGGAAATGTTCAGCATCGCGGCTGCTCACGGCATCACGCAGCGCACCGTGGCCAGTTGGTCGGGGCTGATTCCGCGCACGCCGCGGGTGCTGGTGCCGATCCAGGTTGATGCGCTGGTGGTGCGCGGGCAGGGGGGCACGTGGGCCGACTGCCTGATGAAAAATCCTCCCCCGGGAGCGACTACTGCCAGCCGCCGTGATCTGTTGCCGCCTCCATTTACCAATCAGGCCGCGCGCGCGACGGGCGTCTATCTGCACTGGGCCTTGCCCGACGCGCTCACGCATGGGACCGCATCCGTCACCAGCCAGCCCGCTCAGGGATCTACGCAACAGAGTTCCTCATCATCGAGCCAGACTGCTGCCACGAATGTCGCTGACGCCACATTTCCCGCTATTCCTGACCGTTGGCTGGTGGTGCGCTACTATCCATCCGGATCAATCACATCGCGTCGCGCCATAGAGGCCTGGGTCCTGCGTGCGGGAGATTATCCAACCGATAGCTCGGGGCCGCAGCCGATTCCTATCCCTCCGCAGCCCATTCCGATAGATCAATGGACAGAGGCCGGTCCAAGCGCCATTTCAAGAGACGATATCACTGCGATGGGCCGAGGCGATGCGGCGTGGGCGGCCTACTATGACAACGTTCAGAACCGTCTCGGCTTTTACGACTCGCTCAAAGACGTGCAGCAGGGGCCAATCTCCTATCTTGTATGCGGATGGTATTCCAATTCAGACCGCGATCCGCTCGGAGCTGCGCAGATCAAATCCCTCAGCGATTTTTATGCAAAGATGGCTGAATTCCAATGGAAGCTCGAAGACGGCGAACTGCAGGAGTCGCAGCGCCACGCCTGGAAATTTATTGCCGCAGCAACGCAGATTGGACTCAAGACCCGCGAAGCCATTGCAGTAGGCACATATGGGACAACTGCAGAAAGTCTGCCTTCGCCGCCCGTGGCCGCAGCGCGCGCTGTCAATCGAGCTGCCCAGATAGGACCGCCGTCTCCAGCGGCCGAGACATCATGGCAGCCAGCCCCGCTCAATGATGATGGCAGACCGATAGGCGATACGTATGTGACGAACGGAAGCTGGTGGCCTGAGCTGACCCTCTATCACGGCTCGGCAGTGGCCATCGGTTGGCCGGGCATAGGGTGGGAAGGCATGCCAAAAGGCGCCCTTTCCGGTGAATTTGGAGGGCCGCCGCCAGCCAGCGATGTGAATGTGATGGTCGGCACGACGCCGACGGATGCGCTAGCGTCCCTTGTTGCGAAGGCACGCAATAAGCCGGAAGAAGCCCGCCTGCTGGAAGCATTTATGCTCGGCTCGCTCTCTGAGTTTGATCAGGCGGATGGGCCGGCGCGCACCGATGCCCTTTTGCAGGCCAGCGCATTTTACTCGCGCGATGGAGGCTACGAGACAGAACAGATATGGATTCCTGCCATGCCGCCCATCAACTCTGCAACGCCGTCCAATCCCGCGCCAAAGGACGCAGGCATCTTTCAGCGCGCGGTCCGCGGCGGTCACACGCCAAAAACCCTCCATGCCACGCCGCACTTCGTGGAACGAGCGGCAGCCACAAGCGTTTCAACTGCCACGGGGCAGATTTATACGCTCAGCGCAAGAGAATCGGAATTCTCCGAGATCCTCAACCGGGGCGATGTTCAAAGCATCATCAGCGTACTCGGCCAGAATTTTACTGTGCCGCCACAGACCCCCGGTCACTACAAAACCGTGCAGCGCGCCCTGCCTCGGTTCTTTCAGCCGTCCGATCCGGTCATCCTTATTCAGGGAGCGGCGCGGTCGTTCAAACACGGCAATGACGGCAACTACAACTCCGACGGAACTCTCTCGTGCCGGCTCACAGGCTTCTACAACACCGAACTTTCGTGCATGGATCCGTCCGGCGCTCTCATTCGCTACTCTGTCCACGGTGAAGACCTGCTCACGCGCGGGTTGGAAAATGGCAGCGTCCCGCCTGAGTGCGACGACCTGCTCAAGGAGTCTGTTCTGCAGGATCCAGGATCGGCTGCAGCGGCGGCGCAGGCGTCGATCTGGATGTCAAGCGGGCAACGCGGCCTTTCCCCTGCTGCCGCCGCGCCGAGCGCTTCTGTAATGGCCCTGGCCAAAAACTACGCCGTCGAGCAGACTGCATGGTGGTCTACGCGCGATCCTCGCGTAGATCATGGGCCGCTGCTGGCAAACAGCGGCTTCCGAGGCACACTTCCTTCTCCCATCGCCGTCACCATGCCCCGCCAGCCCTGGACGCCCATGCATCTCGATTGGGAAGTGCAGTATGTGCCCTCAAAGAATGGCATCGCCGACTGGTGGCTCGACGAAAACGACTTCATCCCTGATCCGGCCAAACTGCCATCGACTGACGACATCGCGCGCGGCGTGACTCTCAAAGGGCGCGCGCACCTTACCGCAGGTATAGCTGACACGGTGGCGTCCTCTGTGCGGCGGGCGTTGACTCAGGCGGCATTGTCGGCTGGTTCCGGCTCAGTAATTCCGGGGAGGCTTGAGAAGTTCTATTCAGAATACGCGCAGAAGGTGGTCGCCTACTATCAGAACCTGACGCTCAATCTCAAGGTGCCGTCTGCTTCCGGAACCGGGGGAGGTGATGGCGGTGTTTCGCAAATCGACCGTAGCGGTCTGGAAGATATTGCCTCGGCGCTCGAAAACATGGATGTGCTCTGTGGCGCGCTCGATCCTTTTCATCAGCGCCTGCGCAGTGGTTACGAGGGCGACGGCAAGTCCGCGCCTGCACAAGGACAGCCTGTTCCCGATCCGTTCTTCCCGCTGCGCGCCGGCTTCCTGCGGGTCGTGCGCCTGCGACTGGTCGATTGTTTTGGGCAGGTGCTGGATCTGGCTGGCTCCAGCGATACATCCAGCGTCAACCCTCAGATGATCGACAGCTCTATTCCAATGGAGCTCGACGGTCATCCGAACCTGCAGCTGATGCCGCCGCGCTTCACTTCTCCCTCGCGCTTGTGGCTGCGCTTCGCCGACAACGGCGGCGCGACGAATGCAGACGGCACGGCCGTATACGCAAATGCCACTGTCAGCCCGGTGTGCGGGTTCCTGCTGCCCAACCATCTCGACGGCGCGCTCGAGTTCTTCGACAGCAACGGGCAAAACCAGGGCGTCCTGCGCCCGGATGAAAATGCGGGCATCGTGTGGGAAGACGCGCCCGGTATTCCGTCCTCCGTGGGACAAACGCCGGAACGTGCGATCAGCAATCGATTCGCCTCTGGAATTGCGCGAGGGTTGCTTGATTGGGGAACAGTGGATGCGTCACTGAATGGCGCGCGCGAAGATGCCCTGAGCGCTGTGCTGCGCATCATCGATTCCACGCTCTGGGCAGTTGATCCGTTCGGACACACGGGAGACGAACACCTCTCTCTGCTCATTGGTCATCCGGTGGCCGTGCTGCGCGCCAGCTTGCGCCTCGAATTGCAGGAGCCGATTACGCCGGATCTTGTAAATAAAATTGCGCTGCCCCTGCGCATTGGCGCGCTGAAACACTGGCAGGACGGGCTGTTTGGTTACTTCATCAACGATGACTATCGCACCTTCTATTGCGCGGACGCGGCGGTTGCCGGCTTTGCCCGCGAAGTTGGCCCGAATCAGGGCTTCCTGCAGCAGATCAACGCAGTGGACAACTACTACCAGCAGTTCGCCGATGATCTCGGCGCTGATGTCACCGCGGGCGACGATAGCGCTACCCCGCCAGTGCAGGGCCGCGCACCCGTGAATCATCCTTATGTAAACAGTGATGGAGAGATGACCATCCGGCCTAACCAGGAAGTGAAGCTCACGCTGCTGGTCGAGCCGCAAGCGCTGGTGCATGGAACCATGGGCCTTCTGCCGCGAAAAGACGTTGGCCTGCGCCGCTCGTGGATCGCAACAGGACTGGCAAACATCTCTCCAACGTTCCGTTTCGGCCCAGTGCTCGTCGATCCCAAGACGATCAAGATGCCGGTTGCGGTGGAGTCCTTCGGCACATGGAGCTGGGACCACCGCACAACCATCACCGCTTGGGGCGAAGACAAGGTAGTAAACGCCACCCAGGACGCGATTCTCCCGGTCGATCCTGTGAACGGAACCGAGGGATGGCTGCGATTGGTTCCCAGTCAGCCGACTGAGGCCGATACCTCGGGAGAAACGGGACAGGCGTGAGCGGCGCAAAGGCCGTCTTGAAGAATGGCTGAGCCGCACCTAGCACCCGCTGAGCTTGGTCTGGGTATGGAAGCATTAGAGATAAATGGGGTATCTGATACTCAAGTGAGGTTCGCCAAAAGTAGATTGTCCCGAGGCGGGTTGCGCTGTGTGAAGCAAAGTTTGAGCCGCAAGTCTCGTGACCTAGCTCAGTTCTCTGTTTTCGCGCACCAGTTTGGCCATCGTTTGAGCCCACAATCGATGGTCATGTCAGCGTTGATCTCGAACTGCGGCTGCTGGTTCTGGTTCGGTGTCGCTGCGTTCATTTATTTTTCCCTCCCATTCCTGATCATCGAAGTCTTTGAACGGCGCGCAGGCGGCGACAAACCGCAGGACCTCCATGTCGCTCTCGCGGCGGCTTCGCGGAAAGGCAACGAGGCGAACCTTGGGCTTCCCGCGCTTGGTGATGATCACGCTTTAGCCGAGCGAAGCGCGTTGCATCAACTCACGCATGCACCGTCTCGCGTCCGCAACACCTACGCGCACCGTGAAGACCTCTCGCCTTTTGTCGAAATGTTCATCTTGCCGTTGTTAACTTGCCTGAAATCTTGCGCTTCCTGAAAAATTTCATAAGTCGCTACTTTTTCTGGTGGACGGCGCGCGTGGTATCGCCGCTGTCGAACACCTTTTACCCCCACCCTACCCGGTCCCCGGATCGACAGGCTCATTGCGCGCCTTCCTCATCGTCATCCTCAGGGAATAGAGCTTTGACGTTCTGCAGCTTGCGGGTCGCGGTGACGAGGTCATCACTCGAATCGAAGATGCTATCCTCGGGTTCGTCGTCTCCGAATTCTGGCTCGACGACCACGTCGGATAACGCAGGTGCTTCGTTTGCCACGATATGGAGCATCGAATCGACCGCTGCGGCCTTGGCAGCATTCAACTTGGTTATCGCCCGGAGAGCTGGTTTGTATGCTTTCTGCACAGAAGCCTTCGCCTGCTGATAGGCAGGCTGGCCGTCAAACCAAGCCAAAAGGTCTTGCGGCATCGCCATCGCCTCAACGAACCGTTCATCGAAAGCGGATCGAAGTAGGGGGCGACAGCAGCCCGGGCGATCTGGTCGAGCAGGTCTGGGCGCAATGCAGCAAGAGCGTCAATCTCGACCTGCTCGCGTCCCCACCGTTCGCGCCACGCGCGCGCACGCTTTTCCCCGGGCTTGATCGGTGAGTCGGGAAGATGGAACTCGATCACTTGTTCGACGGTCAGTGCGACACGGATCAAGCGCACATCGAGGCGGTGGAACTCGCGGCAAATATGCGCCTGTAGCTTGCGTGCGACTGAGATGGGCATTTGCCATCCATCCGGATCGAAGTCGCTGAAGTAGAGAATGCGCAGGGGTCTGCCATCGTCAGCGGCCCGTTTTGCAATCCCGTAGACCGCGCTTTCGCTAACTTCTCCCGTTGCCAACAGCAGTTCGCCGCGTACTTCTTTGGCGATGGGCTTGAGGACTTCGCCGAGGGATGTCTTTTCTCCGATCATGCAAATGCGGAATGGCTGACGCGGTATTTTCGGAGCGGCAATAGAAAGCGTCGGCACCAGACTGTCAAGTTCTGGCACGCGGAACTGATCGCTCTCGTCGGAAACAATCAGCTCGCGATAGATGGGATCTTCACTGGCGTCATCGTCGGAATGTTTCTCATCGGCGACCCAGAATTCGGGTGGCGCGGCCCGCTCATCAACGATGCGGTCGAAGGCAACCAGCCCGAAGTGGCGCGCGTATTTGCCAGCAGCCTCGACCAGGCTGGAAGTGATGTGCGAACCGACGAACCGCGTGCCGTTCGGCAGCCTGACATCGCCAGCTGATAGACATCGGTAGTAGAGTCCGCGCAAATGGACGCGTCCGTCGGGCACGAAACGGTCCACCTGCTCCGCAAACCACTCCGCATCGCGGCGGCTGGCCTTGGTTTCATTGAAGGGATCGTGTTTGGGTAAGAGTACGAACAGGTCGCGTGGCGCGAGTCCGGCCAACTCCGCTTCTATGGCCAACAGCGTCGCCAGCGGTCCAGACGGTTCATAGGGTTCCGCCTTCGGTGCCTTGGGCAGCGGTTCCGCCTTCGGCGGCTTGGGCTGCGCGGGATCTGGTGGCAGACGGTTGCGGCTCCGCGTAAACGCCTTGCGTAGCGCCTCGACGATTTCCGGCTGCAGCAGCGAAAGATCGGGAGCCTTGCCCAGACTCGTGGTTGGGATGAACGGCGCAGTGACGGCGACAATCAGATCGCAGTCGCCACCTTCGACCTTCATGATCGCATCGCTGTTGTCATCGAGACAGGCACCAGATAGGTAAATGCCGTTATGGCCGCGTACTGCATCGACGCCCCCACGATGGGCGCCCGGTTGTGTGTGTGTGTGTGTGTGAGGCATAGGACGATCTGCCAGCCGCTGAGCGCTGCAATATGTTTCACACCCGGTTCTCAGTTGGTGCGAAATCGCCAAGTCACTCATCGAAACCTAAGACCTCAAACCACCATAGTGTTAGGTTGCCGTAGCAGTCGTGATAGCGATTTACTTGTGGTCCGAATATATTTGACTTCCAAGGATTGAAGTTACAATCTCGATCTGGATGGAGGTGAGTGCTTGACCGCCCTCATACAGGACATCCGCCACGCCCTTCGTATCGTTGCCAAATCTCCAGCGTTCTCTGCCATTGCGGTTGGTACTCTTGCGCTGGGCATTGGCGCAAGCACAGCACTATTTTCCATGGTTAACGGTGTGCTTCTCAATCCGCTCCCTTTTCCGCAGTCCTCGCGGCTCGTCGCCCTCTATGAGCAGAATTCGGGAATTCCTGAGGCACCAATCAGCTACCTGAATTTTCTCGACTGGCAACGCGACAGCAAGACTTTTTCATCGATGGCGATTTACCGGCATGAGGACTACAACCTTACGGGCACGGACCGCTCTTTGCGCGTAGATGGTTTGATGATCTCTGCGTCATTTTTGCCAACACTGCAGGTTCATCCTGTGCTCGGTCGCGACCTCGAATCCTCCGACGATCATCTTGGAGCAGCGCCTGTCGTATTGCTCGGCGATGGATTCTGGCGCAAGCGATATGGCGGCGATCCCGCAGTGATTGGCAAGCCGATACAACTGGACGGAACCAACTACACCGTTGTTGGGATTCTTCCAGCGGGGTTCAACTTTTATGGCTTGGAACGGGATGTCTTCGTTCCGGTTGGCCAGTGGAGCGATCCCTCATTTCTTGATCGCCGCATCGATGTGAGTGCGCATGCTGTGGGTCGGCTGGCGCCGGGAGCTACGTTGGCCGAGGCACGCGCGGAAATGGATTCGATCGCCCGGCATCTCGCTATTGAATACCCAGAAGCGGACAAAGGCGTGGGGATCAGTGTGATTCCCATGAAGGAAGATATCGTCGGCAACGTCCAGCCGATCCTGTTGGCTCTTCTGGCGGCTTGCGGATTTTTGCTGTTGATCGCGTGCTCCAATGTGGCGAGCCTGCTGCTGGCACGTTCCATACGGCGTTCCGGCGAGTTTGCGCTACGCGCGGCGATCGGCGCAGGCAGCAGACGGATCATGAGTCAATTGCTTACTGAAAGTTTGATCATCGCCGGCCTCGGCGGAGCGATAGGCTTTCTGTTGGCGTTTTTCGGCACAAAAGCCATTGTGCGCATGCTACCAGCCGCGTTGCCGCGGTCTGCTGATATTGCGGTTGACTGGAACGTACTGCTTTTCACGCTCGGCATATCGGTAGTTTGTGGAATTGGATTCGGCCTTGCACCTGCGCTGAAGTTGTCTCGCGTAAATCTGCAACAGGTTCTGAGACAAAACACGCGTGGAGCAGGGGGGACGCGTCTTCGCTTGCAGGGATTGTTTGTGGCAATCGAAACTGCCCTGGCACTGGTGCTCCTGGTGGGCGCCGGCCTCATGCTGCGCTCGCTTGCCGCACTGTGGCGCGTCAATCCTGGCTACAATCCTGATCACGCAGTCACGTTTTCAATGTCCATCCCTTCGTCTTCAGCGACTACTGAGACCGAAACGCGCGCGAAGCTTCGACGCTTTGACGCACAGATGCGATCGATTCCCGGTGTCGAGGCCGTCTCAGTCACCCTGGGATCGCGTCCGATGATCCATGACTCGGAATTGCCGTTCTGGATCAAGGGCCAACCAAAACCTGCCAGCAATAACGACATGCCCCAGTCGATGTTTTATCTGGTGGAATCGGGGTTCCAGAAAGCTATGGGGATAACGCTCGAGCGCGGCCGATTTATCAGTGAACAGGACAATGAGCATGCTCCGGTTGTGATCGACGTGGATGATGCTTTTGCACGCATGTATTTCCCCAATCAGGACCCGATCGGAAAACGCATACACATCGCGGGCTTTGACGTAGAAGCCGAGATTGTGGGAATTGTAGAGCATATTCGACAGTGGGGGCCAGGGAACGATCCGAAGACCGCCATTGAAGCTCAGTTCTTTTATCCCTTCATGCAGTTGCCACCGAAGCTGATGCGGCTTGTGGCCAATGGGGTGGCTGTGGTGGTGAGGACGAAAGGAGATCCCGCTTCCATCATGGGTTCAGTGCGCGATGCCGCCGCACAATTCGATTCTGGCTCTGTGATTTATGCCGAAGAGACGATGCACGATATAATTTCGAACTCGCTGGCGGCGCGGCGTCTTGCAATGATTCTGCTGAGCGTCTTTTCTGGACTCGCACTGGTCCTCTCCTGCGTTGGCATCTATGGAGTCATCTCCTATCTGGTAGAGGAGCGAACACACGAGATTGGAGTTCGCATGGCCTTGGGCGCAGAACGAGGAGATGTGTTGCGGCTCGTTCTTGGTCAGGGAGCTGTGATGGCGGCTCTTGGAATTGGGATCGGGGTGTTTCTAACCCTGGGCCTTGCAAGATTGATCGGCAGCCAGCTATATGGTGTCACTCCACATGATCCGCTGACATTTTGCAGCGCGGGATTCGCATTGCTGGCCGTGGTAATGACAGCCTGCTATGTTCCCGCCAGAAGAGCGACCCAGGTAGACCCTCTCGTAGCTCTCAGATATGAGTAACTGCGTTGCGTTGCATTTTTGGGCTAAAGAAGTAGCGCCTCTCGAAAATTAGAATTACGAATTCACTCACACGCTTGCACAACTGAGAAACATAATTGGTACCGAAATACTCGCGTGGTGTTGACCGATGTTTTCACGCCTGATTATCGATTGGCGATGACAGGCAATCATCTTCTTTCACGCACGGTTCTTGGATGATAGCGAGCGCATGAGCTGATCGTCAGATTGTTATCCTGCGAGTGGCGTTTACGTATAAAATGACTAGTTAAACCTTCGATCGAAAGTACCGTTTACGAGTTGTAAGTTATTGATGTCAGATGCGAAAGTGGCGGAATTGGCAGACGCACCAGGCTTAGGAT
>NZ_DASQIX010000022.1:0-6884 GCF_035631355.1 Alloacidobacterium sp. | reverse complement strand
GTCATCTGCCCTAGCTGCGGAAATGAATTCGGGTACAGCGACTTCACCCTTAAGCATGATGAGCTGCGACGGCAATGGATCGAAAAGGGCATGCGTTGGTCAAGCACCTGGTCGAAGGCCCCAGCGGGATGGGATCCGCGCCAGCAACTCCGGCGGGCAAACTTTACTGATGCCAATTGCGGGTAGGCGGCTCCCGCGCGGGCTTCGATGACCTAACTCCTGCCTGGCGTATTAAGCCCGTGCCGATATGTACCGCCGGCTCGGCAGGACCGCTGAGGCCCGGGCTTCTTACCAGAAAAGTCTGGCGCTGACCCCGCAGAGAGCGGAGTGGCAGTTCCTGCAAGAGCGGACTCGGCAGCTGAAATAAAAATTGGAGTGGCTGTCGATTTGCCGTCTCCCGAACGACCATAGGACGACAGAACGATGAGCTACGGTTCCTGGGTGAACAGGAAGCGAGTCATCGGAAACAAACTACAGAAACCAAGGAGAAAAGCGATGCCACAGTATCTGGTTTGTAACTATCTCCCCGACGACTTCGACCCGTCCACTGTAACCGAAGCGATGATGGAAGAGATCCACGCGCTCAACCGCGAAATGATTGCTGCCGGCGTGAGGAAATTCGCCTGCGGAATTTCCCCCGCCGCCAACGCAAAGACGGTGCGGAAGCAGCCCGATGGCAAGGTGCTCGTCACCGACGGGCCATACATCGAAACCAAGGAGCACATGGGCGGTTTCTGGATACTGGAAGCCGCCAATATGGACGAGGCGCTCGCGTGGGCGCGCAAGGGCGCTATCACCTGCGATGCAGCGGGCGAGGTGCGCGAGCTTCTCTTCTTCCCGGCCCCGGAACAAGGACCTGGTGAAAGCAAGTAAACAACCCACGCGCTGTAGCGACGAGATGAAGCACCCCACGGACGAAGACCAGTCCCCACCCCAGCAAGCAAAAATCGCTCGCTGGGACCCCGGTGTCCGCGGGGGGCCGCACAACGAACCGGCGCAACGCTTTGCTGCCGGTTCCGCCAATCCCCTATGAGGAGAGAACAATGAAATACGTCTGTTTGGGGTACTACGACAAAAGTAAATTCGATGACATGACTGACGCCGAGCAAAACGCCATGTTCGACACATGCTTCGAATACGACGACCATCTTCGCGCCAGCGGGCACTGGGGTGGTGGCGAAGCGCTTCAGGGTCCGGAAACCGCCTTGACCCTGTCATGGAAGAACGGCAAGGTGGCAACCACCGACGGTCCGTATGCGGAAACCAAGGAACAACTCGGCGGCATTCTCATACTCGAGGCGCGGGACATGAATCATGCTGTACAGCTTATAGGCCAACATCCGGCGCTGACATATGGCAACATCTTCGAGATTCGCCCAGCCGGAGACATGAGCGAAGTTATGAAGGCGAGTGAACAGCGGCGCAAGAACACCGCATGATGAGGCAGCAGAGGCCAGTGCAGCCTGGCACGAGAGCCAGAGGAGCTCTAGCGCGAAACACGCTCCCTACTCGATCCCCGGTTTTTGTGGCAATTGAGAGCTGCTCAGCCATCGATCGGGTTCCTGGCCTCTTCAAGTCTTTTCTTAAAGCTCAGACAGCGGCCAAAGGCTCTATACTTCGGCAGTGACCCTGCTTGTCGCCATCTTCTCGGTATTATTCGGGCTCGCCTTCGGCAGCTTTCTCAATGTCTGCATCTCGCGTCTGCCGAAGGGCCAGTCCATCATTCGCCCGGGCTCGCGCTGCCCGTCATGCAGCCAACCCATTCGCGCGCGTGACAATCTACCGATTCTGAGCTGGATACTGCTCGGCGGACGCTGCCGTAATTGCGGATGGAGCATCTCCTTGCGGTACCCGCTGGTCGAGCTGGCAACGGCGGCGCTCTTCCTATTGGCCTATCTGACCTTTGGACTGACCGTCGAAGGCGCCGGTATGGCCGTGCTCTGCTTCCTGCTCCTCGGTCTGGCGGTCATGGACGCTGATTCCCTGCTCCTGCCAAATGCCTTCACTCTGCCGGGAATCGCCCTCGGCATTGTGTACTCAGGACTGCGCGGAGGCTGGCGCGGCGCAATGCTGGCGGCACTCTATGCGCTGATCGCCGCCCTCCTCATCGTTATCATCCGCGGAGTCTACTGGCTCATCCGCCGGCAGGAGGGAATGGGCCTGGGCGACGCCAAATTGCTCGCTATGATTGCCGCATGGCTGGGACCGGTTCAGGCAATGCTGGTTCTTTATCTGGGGGTGATCGCCGCCGCCGCTCTCGGCGTCCTGTGGATGGTGCTGAACAAACGCGCCCGCGTGCGCACTCTCAAAACGCCGTTTGGCGCATTTCTTTGTGCTGCTGCGATCTATACACTATTTTTGGGCCGCCCTATCATCCAATGGTATTCGCACTTTTTCCGTCATTGACACTCGCAGCAATACGCGACAACTGCGCCAGATGGTGCCGGGTGTGCACTGTATGAAATTCCCGCCACTGGTCCGCCGAGAGCGGCCCGAACGCAAAATGCGAAGCCATGGGGCCGGGGCCGAACTTCTCTGCGCACTGATCGAGCAGGCCGTCCATCTTTTCCAACGCATCTCTGAACAATGAAGCGAGTTCCGGGCCGGACAACAGGCTCATCTGCAACTTGCCCGGACGCACCGGCTCCGGCGATTTGGTCAGGGGCAGACGCCCGACCATGATCGTGCGGCGCCATCGCTCTTCGTGCTCGAGAGTATGCGGCGCGTCTGTCGGTCGCCCCTTCCGCAGCCGCTCTTCAAGCACGCCGGCCGTTCCGCGAAAGGTGAGAATCAGGTGTTCGATCAATTCCTGGGCGCACCACTGGTTCGGGTCACTGTCAGGGTGCATCTGGGCCTCAGAGGCGCTCAATCCAGCAAGCACCGCGCCGTATGAGTTCTGAACAGATTCTAATGCAGCGTGCATCGCTGGCTGACTCCCGGGACTTGCACCCAACGTTAGTCTAATGCTTCGCCGAAGCCATCTCTTTCAGCGCCTTGCGCGCGTCTTTTGCCTTGGGACCGTCGGGCAGGGCAGCGAGATAAAGCTGATAATTCTGGACGGCCTCATCGCGATGGTTCATGCGGCGCGCGGTTTCAGCCAGATAGAAAACAGCGTCCGCATTTCCGGGATCGGCCTGGGTTGCTTCCTTAAATCGGGCATAAGCTCCCTTGTAGTCTTCGCGATTCAGATAAAATTGCCCCACATGAACATCATCTGCGGCCAGCTTGGGGTCGTGGACGACTCCGCCCGCGCCATTGGCGATACGGTTATCTCGGTCACCTTCTAAGTCGAGACTATCGAGCGCCTTGGTGCGGCTGGTGCTTTCACCTGTCTCCGCAGCGGGCGCCGGCTTGGCAGCCTCGGCGTCGCGAGCCTTGGCGTCTGCGGCGGCTTTTTCTGAAATGTCCTCAGGAAAAGGATTGTCGTCAGCAGTGGATTTCTTCGGCTGCGTTTTCGCATCAGGCGTTTGCTGAAGGGCAGGCTTGTCGCCGCTCTGGGTGTTTTGCGGACAGGTGCTGGATGTCTTCCATGGACCTTTGTCTCCCTTGACCGCCTGGCCGCTGCAGTTCTTGTCCGGCTGCGTAGACGGGGCCTGAGGCGATGGCGGAGGCGAAGCATAGGGATCGGATTGCTGCTTTTGCTGCGCAAATGCCGCTGAACCGTAAAGTACGAGGGCGAGAACCGGAATTGAAATCATCTGCCGCATCAAAATCTCATCCTTCTACTGTAGACGCGGTACAACAGCAAAAGGATGGGACAAATCTAGAGGTGCTGCTCCATGAACACGTTCGCGCGCCTGTATGGCGACGGCTCCACCCGCGAGGGATCCATATGCCTGAACCCAAGCGATTCATAGACGTGAATCGCATTCATCAGCTTGCTGTTAGTTTCAAGCGTGAGCCTGCGCGCGCCCAGTGCCCGGGCCGCTTCAATGATGTGGGCGAGCATTGCCTTGCCAATGCCAAGATTGCGATGCGATTCGTCCACTGCCATCTTGGCCACCTCGAACGACCGTGACCCATTGGCGATCAGCGCGCAACATCCGACTATCTTCTCGTCGAGCATCGCGAAATAAATGTGCCCGCCGGGACCAAGGATGTACTTCTCCGGATCGTTCAGTATAAGCCGGTCCTTTTCCTCAAGACCGAAATACTTAGTGATCCACTGCTCGTTCAGCGTGCGAAACGCCTTGCCATCACCGAGCAGAAACTGGCGGAAGGTAATTTGCATAAGGGCCTGCATTCAATCCCTCCTTAATTGTTATCTAGCGTCATTTTGAATAAGATGTCCAATATATTGTTAATCTGTATCCAGACTCTATGGATATTGCTGACATTGAGCTGCGTCACCTTCGCTACTTTGTCGCCGTAGCCGAAGAGCTGCACTTCGGCCGCGCGGCACAGCGTCTGCACATCGCCCAACCGCCGCTTTCGCAGCAGATTCGCAAGCTGGAAGAGGCTGTGGGACACCCGTTGCTGCTGCGTACTTCGCGCAACGTGCGGCTTACAGCGGCGGGCGAAGAGCTGCTGAAACGCGCGCAGCAGACCCTGCGCAAAGTCGCTGAAGATGTGCACAGCACGCGCCGCATCGGACGCGGCGAAGTAGGAACACTCACAGTTGGCTTCATTGCATCGGCTATGCTAACCGTCCTGCCGCGCATGTTGAGCCAGTACCGCACGCGCTTTCCGGAAGTCGAACTGCGGTTGCGCGAGTTCTACACGGCTTCGCTGGTGAGTGCCTTGCGCAACGGCACGGTGGACATCGGCTTCACGCGCGACGCCGGAAATGAAGAGTCATTGCACACCGAGATTCTGCTACCTGAGCCTTACATTGCGGTCGTCTCCGCGCAGCATCCATTGGCTTCAAAGACTTCGATCCGCATCGACGAACTGCGCGCTGAGCCGTTCGTGCTTTTCTCGCCGGATGTCGGAAATCTGGCCTGGGAGAAGACGCAGCGTCTGTGCCAGCAGGGCGGCTTCCGCCCAAGAATCGTGCAGGAAGCCCCGCATTGGCTGACCATCCTCCGGCTGGTGGGCGCCGGACTGGGTGTCACCATCGCTCCCGCCTGCGTCGAGAAAATCGCTAACGACGAAGTGCGCTGCCTCCGGCTGCGGACCGCGAAAGTCTTCAGCCATCTGGAACTCGCCTACCGCATGGAGACATTGACGGAGCTGGAAGAGACGTTCCTTGCGCTGGCGCGGAAAACATTTCAGCATTGAAGTGGATGCCCATGTCCCGCTTTTGAGACATGGGATCATCCATAAATTGCGCTATACTCGGCTCGAACCCTTGCCATGAGCCTGATTATCCGTTCCTCTGCCATCCATGCAGCCGGCTGCTATACGACTGCCCCAATCAAGAAAGGCACGCGCGTTGTCGAGTACACCGGGCCGCGCATCAGTAAAGAAGAAGCCGACGAAAAGTACCAGAACTCGCCTACGACTTACCTGTTCGGGATCGGGGACGGCTCAGTCGTTATCGATGGCCACGGCACGGCCATGTTCATCAACCATTCCTGCGACCCGAACTGCGAGAGCAGCGAAATTCGCGGACGCGTGTGGATCACCGCCATCCGCAACATCGATGCAGGCGAAGAGCTGACCTACGATTACTGTCTCTATGATGGCGATGACGATGAGGCGCTCTGCAACTGCGGAGCGGTGAATTGCCGCCGAACGATGTATTCGAAAGAGGAAGCGAAGAAGCGAAAACGTAAAGCGAGGAAGTCACGCAAGAAAGCGTGAGCTGGGGGAACGAGAAATGCTGTCATTCTGAGCGCTAAAACGAATTGAAGTGGATGGACCCGGTCTTCTTCTCATCGCACAGCTACTATTAAAACAATACGAGCGTGCGACAGCACACTCCTCAGTGCGATTGGCCAGATTAAGAAAACAGATCCTTCGCTGCGCTCAGGATGACAACCACCGCTGGCACATATCCTTCCCTACTCACAATCTGGAATGTGGCCGATTACGATTTTTCCACCGAGGTCACAGTGATGGTGTCGCCATCTACGGTTCCCTTGACCGTGACATTCTCCCCGGCCAGACTCTTGACGGCATCTTCTTCGCCCTTCAGCTTATAGACCTTGCCTTCGCTGACGAGGACAGGCGCAGAGCCATGTGACATGCAGCTTTTGACGCACTTGGTCGCGTCGGCGCTGGGCGAGCTGTGGGCAGCCCCGCAGTGGCTGTCGCTGATAAATCCGTTCATGGTGGTGGTTGATTGGGCCGAAAGACCGGCCACGCAGAAAGCCAGTGACCCTGCTGCCAGAAAGAGCTTGAATCGCATACGCTATCTCCTCAGTAAATTGCTGGAAAACAGGATAATCCTACAGTGGACATGCGCACTGCGAAATAGAATTCCTGCTTTCATCGGAACAAAAAGGAACAGCGGCGGAGGTATGACCTCCGCCGCTGTTGGGTTAGTGATTGATATTGAATTAGAAGTTAAAGCTCGCCTTCAACTGAATCAGACGAGGCGACGCGTCGCCACCGAGGAACGATCCGAGAATTGAGGTAGGGGTATTGACAGTTCCATTGATGGTGCCAAAACCGCCTTGGCCACTTCCCGCTTCAACATCGTTGACTGGCTGCGCGAAGTTCGGGTGATTCAGAACATTAAAGAACTGCGCACCCACCTTGAGGGTGGCGCCTTCCCAGTGAGGAACACCGAAAGCCTTGGAGAGGCTAAGATCGGTGTCGGTGTAACCGGAGCCGGTAAATTGGTTCCTGCGTTGCACGTTAAAGCCCGAAGCAAAGTCAAAATTGGCATAACCCGCGCTCGAATTGCCTGCGACCGCGAACGCGCAAGGCGAATTGCCACCGTTAATGCCTGCATGGCTTGCCCCGCCGCAGTGGTTGTTAATGCCGTACGCAAGCTG
>NZ_DASQIX010000021.1:0-62115 GCF_035631355.1 Alloacidobacterium sp. | reverse complement strand
GATTGTGAACATTGCTGCCAAAGCCGCGATCGATCATGCCGCGGGTGCTTCGGCCTATGCCTCTTCAAAGGCCGCAGCTGTGGCGATGATGGATTCGCTTGCAGCGGACTTGAACGGCACAGGCGTTCGCGTGAATTCGATTTTGCCCAGCATTATTGATACCAAGGCGAACCGCGCGGCAATGCCGGATGCCGACTTCACTAAATGGCCCAAGCCGGAAGAGATCGCGCGAGTCATTCTGTTCCTGTGCAGTGATGACGCTGCTGTTGTTCACGGCGCTGCAATTCCTGTCTACGGCAATAGCTGAACCTGCTGCAATAGCCTCATGCGTTCTCCAATCCCGCGTGACAGCGGCCTGACCCTGTGATACTGTTTCGCACGGAACCGGGCCCACCTGCTAATACTCCCCTAAAAACTCATCATTAAGAAAGGAAGACCGCTATGAAACGAAGCGGATTTTTGAAGACCCTTGTGGCGCTGACCGTGGTTCTGTTCGGCTGCCAGATCATGCTTGCATATGCAGGCGACAACGATAACGACTCGAGTTCGGCCTGCCGACAGCTTCCCTCACACAACGCACTGCGCATGGCGCTTTCAAAGGCGCAGTCACAGCAGAATGGAGGCTTTGGCCTCAATATGTGGGCCACGGTTGTCAATCGCGACGGCGTGGTTTGCGCGGTTGCGTTTACCGGTAACAATCGCGGCGACCAGTGGCCGGGAAGCCGCGTGATCTCAGCACAGAAGGCAAACACGGCGAATGCATTCAGTCTGCCAGGACTGGCGCTCTCGACAGCTGATCTCTATAGCGCTACACAGCCGGGCGGAAGTCTCTATGGGTTGCAGCACAGCAATCCGGTAGATACAGGTGTGGCCTATGGCGGGAATTCGGCCAACAATGGGCAGTCGAACGATCCAATGATCGGGTTCAAGATTGGCGGTGTGAACGTTTTTGGCGGAGGACTGGCGCTATACAACCAATCGAAACAGCTTATGGTGCGATAGGCGTCAGCGGGGATTCATCGTGCGCCGATCACAACATCGCCTGGCGGACGCGACACTATCTTAATCTGGATTTTGTTCCCGCGGGCGTAGGGCCGGATAAAAGCCGTCCGGACAACATTGTCTATGACATCATGACGCAGCCGGGATTTGCCATTGGGGTGAGCACAAGCGGATGGGGACATCCGGTATGCAGCGCAGATGCGGAGACGATTTTCCGGACAGTTGCCGGCAGTCCAGTAGATTCATCGGAGAAAACAGAAGCCCCGCGATACACGCGAGGCTTTTGTTTTCCTTGCCAATAGCCTTACTTTAACTTGGCCATAATCTCGTCGAGCACCTGCTTTGAGGGGCGCACGCGTTCCTGCGGCAGCGTGGCCAAAGGCTCGTCGACGAGGTTGAGCAGATTGGTGAAGCTGGGCTTCTGCGTGTCAATGTAGAAGACGCCGGTGAGGACTTCTCCCTTTTCGTGCGCTTCCATCAGGGCCTTGACGGCGGAGACGCGGTCGGTGGGGTTGTAGCTTTCGTGCAGTTTGCGCAGACGCAGGTGCGAGCCGTCGTGCATGGTCACATCATAGGTTGAGCCGGGATCGTAATCGATGGCAATGTCCTCGAAGTGCGGCACGAATCCGACTTCGGTGATCGCCTCTTCGTGCTCCTGCATGTACTTGTAACTCTTGGTCGAGCCTTCGTGGTCGTTGAAAGTGACGCAGGGCGAGATAATATCGAGCATCACCGTGCCCTTATGCGCGATGGCCGCCTTCAGCATGGCAAGAAGCTGCTTCTTGTCGCCAGAAAAGGAGCGGCCTACGAAGGTCGCGCCCAACTGGACAGCAAGGGAGCATGTGTCGATAGCCGGAAGGTCGTTGATGACGCCGGTCTTGAGCTTCGAGCCAATATCGGCAGTTGCTGAGAACTGGCCTTTGGTGAGACCGTAGACGCCATTGTCCTCAATGATGTAGATGAGCGGCAGGTTGCGGCGCATGAGGTGCACGAACTGACCCACGCCGATCGAAGCAGTATCGCCATCGCCGGAGACGCCGAGCGCGGTCATGGTTTTGTTCGCCAGCAGCGCGCCGGTAGCGATGGATGGCATACGTCCGTGGACACTGTTGAAGCTGTGCGCGCGCGACAGGAAGTAGGCGGGACTCTTGGAGGAGCAGCCGATACCGGAGAGTTTCATGACACGCTCAGGCTGCACACCCATTTCGTAGAGCGCGTCGATGATACGCTCGGAAATGGCGTTGTGGCCGCAGCCAGCGCAGAGCGTGGTCTTGCCGCCGCGATACTCGAGAATGGGCAGACCGAGACGGTTTACTTTCGGCGCGGGAGTGGGTGTTGCGGTGGTCGTGGCCATGGTTAGATCTCCTCCTGCAGCACGAACTCATCGGTGACGGAACGCGCGTCGATTGGAAGCCCATTGAAGTGGCGGATAGAGCGCAGCTTCACGGCGTCTTCCGCGGGAAGGTCGAGTTTGAGCAGGCTCAACATCTGCGCATCGCGGTTCTGCTCGACGATGTAGACGAGCTCATGCGAGGCAACGAACTCGTGCACTTCGCTGGTGAAGGGGAAGGCGCGGATGCGGATGTAGTCGGTCTCGACGCCGTATTCCTTCTTGAGCTGATCGCGGCTTTCGAGCACGGCAAAGTCGGATGTGCCGAAGGCGATGATGCCGACCTTCGATTTTCCTGTCTGAACAACGATAGGACGCGGAACCAGGGTGCGCGCGGTTTCAAACTTGCGGTTCAGGCGCTCCATCAGGTTCAGGTAGTCATCCGGGCGCTCAGTGTAGAGGGCCTTCTCGTTGTGGCCGCTGCCACGCGTGAAGTATGCGGCCTTGGGGTGGTCGGTGCCAGGAAGCGTGCGAAACGGAATTGCATCACCGTCCACGTCTTTGTAACGGGCAAACTCGCCCAGACGCTTGAGGTCTTCCGCCGTCAGGACCTTGCCGCGGTCGAGGGGTTTTTCCGGATAGTCAAAGGGCTCGGACATCCAGTTGTTCATGCCGAGATCGAGATCGCTGAGAACGAAGATGGGCGTCTGCAGCCGCTCAGCCAAATCGAAGGCTGCAATGCTGAACTCGAAACACTCCTTCACGCTGCTGGGAATCAGGATGACGTGCTTCGTGTCGCCATGCGAAAGATATGCGATGGAGAGCAGATCGGCTTGCGCGGTCCGTGTTGGCAAGCCAGTGGATGGGCCTACACGCTGAATGTCGAAGATGACACCGGGCAACTCGGAGAAGTAGCCAAGACCAACGAACTCCGCCATGAGCGAAATGCCGGGGCCGGATGTTGCTGTCATGGAACGAGCGCCAGCCCAGCCTGCGCCGAGCACCATGCCAACAGCAGCAAGTTCGTCTTCTGCCTGTACTACGGCGAAGGTAGCTTTGCCGTCCGGCTCAACGCGGTATTTCTTCAGGTAATCAATAAGCTGTTCGACCACTGACGATGACGGCGTAATCGGATACCAGGTCACGACCGTGACGCCGGCAAACATCGCGCCGAGCGCAGCGGCGGCGTTGCCGTCGATGATGATCTTGCCATCGGTCGCGTGCATGCGCTCGAGCACATACGGATCATGCTTGGTCAGCGACTCGGCGGCATAGTTATAGCCTGCCTGCACAGCAGCCCAGTTCAGGTCGGCGGCCTTCTGCTTCTTGGCGAACTGGCGGCGCAGCGCGTCCTCAACGGCGGCCATGTCGAATGACAAGAGCTTGCCGACGACGCCGACATAAATCATGTTCTTGACCAGCTTGCGCAGGCGCGCTTCAGGACACACTGCGGCGGTCAGCTTATCGAACGGAACCGGATAACAGATGACGTCGTTGCGATACTGGGCGAGGTTCGCGGCCTCTTCGTAAATGGCAACCGCTCCAGCGGGCAGCGAGAGGATATCATCCTTTGCCGTCTCCGGGTTCATCGCAACGAGGACGTCGATTTCCTTTTTGCGCGCAATATAGCCATATTTGCTGGCGCGAATGGTGTACCAGGTGGGCAGGCCGGCGATGTTGGACGGAAAGAGGTTTTTGCCGCTGACCGGGATTCCCATGCCGAAGATGCTCTTGAGCAGAACGCTGTTGGCGGACTGCGAGCCTGATCCGTTGACGGTTGCTACCTGGATGCTGAAGTCATTGATAACGCGTTTGGACGCGTCCTGTACTGATGCGCCAGCGGCCTGACGGCCAAGCGCAACGTCTCCTGTCGCCATTGGGCGAGGTTCCCTTCGAGTGGAGGTGGAAAGATGTGATCTTTCACCCTCCATTATAGACGCGTGAGGTGATGAAGCCGGGTTTTGCGTCCCTCAACGGAAAATTTGAACACTAAGTGGTAAATATCACCATCTAAGCTGCGCTCGATGAAGTTTAATTTCGCAGGTCTGTCATTAGTTTCGTAACACGCGCCTGCTCTTCAGCATTCAGGGGCAGAAGCGGAAGACGCGGGCGTCCGCCATAGTAGCCATTGAGATCGCAGGCGAACTTTATGCCGGGGATGCTGTACTGCCCGCAAACTATGCGCGACGCTTCCACGATGCGCTGCTGCTTTTCCGCTGCAAGCTTCGGATCGTTGTCTTTCCATGCGGTGTAGATTTCCTGGCTGGCCTGCGGAGCAAAACCAGCAAAAGCCAGCACGCCACCGGCTACTCCGGCATCGAGTGCGTCTTTGAACGTGTCGGCGGAGCCGCTCAAAATTTGAAAGCCGACTTCTTTGGTGCGCGTTGCAACTTTCGGTTTTGGTGGAGGAACAGCGATGGCCGTGACATTCGTTCCGAGGATGTCTACGGGGACGAATGTGGATGGCTCGAGCGGCTGGTCGAGCATCATGCGGCTTGTAAACGCTGTGAAAACATTTGTAACCGCGGTTGAGCGTTTAGGTGCGGAGCGGGTAGCAGCGACGAGTTTTTTGAGACGGTCGAGGTTGCCGCTTGAGTCCTTGATGCCAATGATGTTCGAATGCTGCGCGAGCTCGGCGATGATCTCCAGCGGCAAGTCGTAATGCGTGAACTTGGGGATGCTGTAGAGCATGACCGGCAGCGGCGAATGGTCGGCAACCATGCGATAGTATGTGAGCATTTCAAGCGGACGCATCTGCGGGCTGTAATAGTTGGGCGTGCGCACCAAAGCGACATCATAGTTCTGTGCGGCGGCGAACTCCGCGAGCTTGATAGTTTCGAGAGCGCTTTCGCGGGCAACGCCAGCAAGCAAGACTTTTTCCGGGGCAGCAGATTCACGCGCCACGCGCAGAACTTCTCGCGTCTCCTCATCGCCGAGCATGACAGCCTCACCCGTAGAACCGAGCACGACGAGGCCAGCAATAGGAGTACGGGAATAGCGGTCGACGTTGTGTTCGAGCTTGCGGGGATAGAGACGCCCGTCGGGATAAAACGGAGTGGTGATGGCGGCGAAGATGCCTTCTAACAACATGGCCTTATTTTAAGACTATCGCCGAGACAAACGCACACCGCAGAAGAAGCTGAGGGTGCGCCGGGTGCCGCAGAGAGCTTACGAGGTTTCGCCGGGAAATGGCATAGTCTGCGCATTGAGAATCTGGAGTACCTGCGCCTTTACTCCATCATAGACAGGCTTACCGGAAAACATGCGGTAGTCAACGTGCTTATCATTGCCTTCACCAGTCACCTGGAATTGGCGCTCGCCGTCGGCAGCTTTTTGCGGGTGCGCCTGCTCCCATGATTTTTCGTCGAAGTCATTACTCTCGGCGTTGATGGTCCACACGCGCCTTCCCTGCTGGTTGCGAATGATGAACCGGTAGTAGATGTGGAACTTGCCGAGCGGCTGAAAAAATTCGACCGCTTCGATGCGGTATTGCTTCACCGGAAACATATCGACGAGAAAGCCGTTTGACTCCATTGCGTCCTTCGCGTTGGGGTCGGCGTGCAGCTTGTGCAGCAATTCGCGCTCAGCATTGCGCTGTATGGGACGGTCGGCCACCGAGTACGCCACAACGAGAGTGGTATGCACTTTCCAGTTATTTGGATCGAGCTGGTGGGCCTTCTCGGCATACTGCACGGCAAGATCGCCTTTATATAGCTGAAGAGCAGCATCCGCCGCGTACAGATTCGTCGCCACATCTTTGGGGTTCGCCTGCAGAAGTTGCTGGAATGTGGAAAGCGCCTGCTGCGGCTGGTTGTTCTTTAATTGGGCGAGGCCCTGGTCAATAGTGGCCTGCGGCGCTGGGGTGGCCTGCGCTCTGGCCGCGAGCGGGTAAATGCTGATGGCTGCCGCCAGTGCGATGCCGAACCACCTCATGCGAATGCGATGACTCCCGAAGGCAACCTTAGCATATGGACCAAAGAAGGCATTAAATATTGTGCCTGGGTGCCCCACATCTCAAAGAGAGATGTGGGAGCAGGCCGTTGCCTACTTCACAGCTTCCTGCTGCGCGTGCAGATGCTGCAGCGCGTTTACCTGGGTGGTGTGCTTCTGCAACGCCTGGATACCTCCGGCAGCGGCGCGGGCCGCGGCAATGGTGGTGATGGTCGGGATGCGTTGCAGGACAGCGGCGCGGCGGATAGCCTTTTCATCGAAGAAGGGGTCCTGACCGTGCGGCGTGTTCAGGATGAGCTGGATGCGCTCGCCTTTGATCAAGTCCACGACATTCGGGCGGCCTTCCTTTACTTTGTAGACGCGCTCTACCACCATGCCGGCTTTTTCGATTACATCTGCTGTCCCTTCGGTGGCAACGAGGTGGAAACCCAGTTCGACATATTGGCGAGAGAGATCGACGAGTTGCTGCTTATCGCGGTCGTTCACACTGATAAACACCGTCCCCTTGAGCGGCAGATGCAGACCAGCGGAAAGCTGCGCCTTGGCAAAGGCTTCGCCAAAGTTGTCAGCCACACCCATCACTTCGCCGGTGGACTTCATCTCTGGGCCGAGCACGGTGTCAACGCCGGGGAATTTGTTCCATGGGAAGACTGGCGACTTGACGAAATAGTGCGTGCCAGTTTCGAGGTCCCTGCCCCTTGCAACCTGCTCCGGCAGCAACTCGCGCAGCTTGCGGCCCGTCATCAGGCGCGAGGCAATCTTTGCCAGCGGGATTCCTGTTGCCTTTGAGACATATGGGACGGTGCGCGAGGCACGCGGATTGACTTCGATGACGAAGACCTTGTCGCGCTGGATGGCGAATTGCAGATTCACGAGACCGACGACGTTCAGCGCCAGCGCAAGCTTGCGTGCGTAAGCGCGGATGGTGTCGAGCACCGCAGGCGCGAGATCGACTGCAGGCAGCACGCAAGACGAGTCGCCGGAGTGAATGCCGGCCTCTTCAATGTGCTGCATGATTCCGGCGATGACCACGTCTTTGCCATCGCAGAGGGCGTCCACATCGACTTCGACCGCGTCTTCGAGGAAGTGGTCGATAAGCACAGGACGTTCCTGCGAATACTCGACGGCCTCTCGCATATAGTGCGAAACGGCCTGATTGTCATAGGCGATGACCATGGCGCGGCCGCCAAGCACATACGAAGGGCGCACGAGCACCGGGTAGCCGATGCGCTCCGCTCCTTCGAGGGCTTCTTCGACGCTGGTAGCCATTGCGCCCGGTGGTTGCGGGATTTCGAGATCTTCGAGCAGTTTTCCGAAACGCTTGCGGTCTTCAGCGAGGTCGATGGATTCAGGCGATGTTCCGAGGATGGGCACGCCTGCGGCCTTGAGACGCAGCGCGAGGTTGAGCGGCGTCTGCCCTCCGAACTGCACGATCATCCCGACTTCGGCGCCGCCTGAGGACTCATGCTCGTAGATGGCAAGCACGTCTTCGAGAGTTAGCGGCTCGAAATAGAGGCGGTCGCTGGTGTCGTAGTCGGTGGAGACGGTCTCGGGGTTGCAGTTGACCATGATCGTCTCATAGTCGTCTTCCTTAAGTGCGAAGGCGGCATGGCAGCAGCAGTAATCGAACTCAATTCCCTGCCCGATGCGGTTGGGGCCGCTGCCAAGAATGATGACTTTGCGCTTCGCGGTTGGAGCGGCTTCGTCTTCCTCGTCGTAGGTTGAGTAGAGATACGGCGTCATGCTCTCGAACTCAGCGGCGCAGGTATCGACGAGTTTGAAGACGGGCTTCACGCCATGTCGATAGCGGAGTTGACGCACCTGCGCGATGCCTTCATGTCCTTGCAGGCCCCAAACGGAGGCGATGCGTTCGTCGGATACGCCCTGGCGCTTCGCCTTTCGTAACAGTTCTGGTGACACACTAGACGTGTTGAACTCGGCCAGCGCTGCAATCGTGTCTGTCACTTCCTTGACGTGGTAGAGAAACCACGGATCCATCGAGGTCATGCGAGCTACTTCACGCACGCTCAGGCCGCGGCGGAAGGCGAAGCGGATGTAGTCGAGCCGGTCAGGCTTGGGCGTGACCAGCATCTGCGTCAGGCGGCGCGGATCAAGCACTTCGCTCCCTGTCTTTTTGCCGGTTTCGAGTGAGCGCAGGGCCTTCATCAGCGATTCTTTGAAGGTGCGGCCAATGGCCATCACTTCCCCGACGGACTTCATCTGCGGGCCAAGATTTTCATCGGCGCCGGGGAATTTTTCAAATTGCCACTTGGGGATTTTGGTGACGACGTAATCGATGGTCGGCTCGAAGCAGGCCGGAGTCATCTTGGTGATGTCGTTCGGAATCTCGTCGAGCGTGTAGCCGACGGCGAGCTTGGCTGCGATCTTCGCAATGGGGAAACCTGTTGCTTTCGACGCAAGAGCAGAAGAGCGCGAGACGCGCGGATTCATCTCGATGACCGTCATGCGACCTGTCATGGGATGCACGGCAAACTGGACGTTTGATCCGCCGGTCTCGACGCCGATTTCACGCATGACGGCGATGGCCGCGGTGCGCATTCTCTGGTATTCGCGGTCGGTGAGCGTCTGCGCGGGCGCGACGGTGATCGAGTCGCCGGTGTGAACGCCCATCGGGTCCATGTTCTCGATGGAGCAGACAATGATGACGTTGTCAGCAAGGTCGCGCATCACCTCGAGCTCGAATTCCTTCCAGCCAAGCACGGATTCTTCAATCAGGCATTCGTGGACAGGAGAGAGGTCGAGTCCGCGAGCGAGAATTTCCATCAGCTCTTCGCGGTTGTAGGCGATGCCGCCGCCGGAGCCGCCGAGCGTGAACGATGGTCGGATGATGACCGGGAAGCCAATTTTGCTTGCGAACTCGAGGCCGTCGCGAATGTTGTTTACCAGCGCAGATTTCGGCAGGTCGAGGCCGATGCGCGTCATCGCATCCTTGAAGAGGAGACGGTCTTCCGCCTTCTTGATGGCTTCGAGCTTCGCGCCGATCAGTTCAACATCGTATTTATCGAGAATGCCCGAGTCGGCGAGATCGACAGCAAGATTGAGCGCCGTCTGACCACCAACGGTCGGCAGCAGGGCGAACTTGCCGGTGCGGCCCTCGTCGTGGAGCATTTGCGACTCGATGCGGATGATCTCTTCGACATACTCGCGCGTGAGCGGCTCGATGTAGGTGCGGTCGGCAAGCTCGGGGTCGGTCATGATGGTGGCCGGGTTCGAGTTCACCAGCACCACCTCATAGCCTTCCTGCCTGAGTGCCTTGCACGCCTGCGTGCCGGAGTAGTCGAACTCGGCGGACTGGCCGATGACGATCGGGCCGGAGCCGATCACGAGAATCTTGGTGATGTCATTCCTGCGTGGCATCGTTTATCAGCTGCCCTCTAAATCTGAAATCTTGTTCAAAAAAATGGCGGGACTCAAAGCCCGCCGCTTCACTTCTTAAATTCCTCCATCATCTTCCTGAAGTCGCGGAAGAGATAGTGCGAGTCGTGCGGGCCGGGACTGGCTTCCGGGTGGTACTGGACGCTGAAGAGCGGCAGCGACTTGTGGCGCAGTCCCTCGAGCGTGTTGTCGTTCAGGTCGATGTGAGTTAGATTGACTTCGTTGGCGTTGATTGAATCGGGATCGACGGCGAAGTTGTGGTTGTGTGCAGTAATTTCCACTTTGCCGGTATGCATCTGCTTCACCGGATGGTTTCCGCCGTGATGGCCGAACTTGAGCTTGTACGTCTTGCCGCCAAGAGCGAGACCGATGAGCTGATGCCCGAGGCAGATTCCGAAGATCGGTTTGCGGCCTGCCAGCTTGCGAATATTCTCCTGCGCGTAGGTGACGGGTTCGGGGTCGCCGGGACCATTCGAGAGGAAGATTCCGTCTGGGTTCAATCCCAGCACGTCTTCGGCAGAAGTCTGCGCCGGAACGACGGTCACGCGGCAGCCTTCGTCCGCCAACATGCGCAGAATGTTTTTCTTGATGCCGTAGTCGTAAGCGACAACGTGGAGATCAGGGCGCGGTTTTACAATTGCAGGCTCGTCGGATTCAAGGGGATCAGGGCCGTCCTGCTCCCACTGATAGCGGGCTTTGGTGCTGACGACGCTGGCGAGATCAGTCCCATCCATCTTGCGGATGGAGCGGGCCTTCTGTACCAGCAGGTCGGGATCGGTTTCAATCGACGAGATAACGCCGCGCATCACGCCATTTGTGCGCAGGTGACGGACAAGAGCGCGGGTGTCGATGTCCGAAATAACAGGTACGTTGAAGCGCTCCAGATATTCGTCGGCTACCTGCTGCGAGCGCCAGTTCGAGCTGATGGGCGAGAACTCGCGCGTAACCAGACCTTCGATATAAGGCTTATTGGCTTCGTTGTCAGCGGAATTGGTCCCGTAATTGCCGATCTGCGGGTTGGTGAGAACGACAATCTGTCCGGCATAGGAAGGATCAGTGAAGATTTCCTGATAGCCGGTTAACGATGTATTGAAAACGACTTCGCCGTAGCACTCACCTTTGGCGCCGTAGCCTTCGCCGCGGAAGATGCGCCCGTCTTCGAGCGCAAGGATCGCCTGCATCGCTTCTCCATGGAGTGGATTCAATAGATTTTAGCAGGTTTTGGCTCTAGAGTCTCGACGCTTGTACGATATTTCCCGAATGAATTTCCGGTAAGTAAGGGCTGATGGCGTTTGGCCCGAAACATATCTTCGCCTGCGCCATCATACCCTTGCTCCCTTGGCACAAGCACAGACGGATGACGCGCGACAATCGCAACTTGCCGCCATGACAAAGACCATGCGCATGGCGGGCTTGACCGAGGAGCTTTACCAGCTATGGCACCTGGAAATAAATCTGCCGAGCAACTCCATGCCGGCATCGTTTAAGAGGCCACAGCATCGAAGAATATAGAGCTAGCTAAAATACCTCTCAGCGAATGCCGCTCAACACAGAAGAAAAAATAGACCCGGAACAGCCGGCGTCGTCGCGCGACTACTCGCACGCTTGGCGGGCGCTGCGCCATCGTAATTTCCGCCTGTTCTTTGGCGGCCAGAGCATCTCGCTCATTGGCACATGGATGACGCGCATCGCCACCGCGTGGCTCGTCTATCGGCTCACGAAATCGGCATTGTTGCTGGGCACCGTCAGCTTCGCCGGGCAGATCCCGACGTTTCTGCTCGCTCCTTTCGCAGGGGTGCTGGTTGACCGCCTGGACCGCCGCAAGGTGCTCATTTGGACACAGGCCCTTGCGATGCTGCAATCTCTGGCGCTCGCCGCGCTCACACTTACGCGCGTTATCAATATTCATGAAGTGCTCTGGTTGAGCGTCTTTCAGGGAATGATCAACGCATTCGACATGCCCGGGCGGCAGGCCTTCATGGTGCAGATGGTTGAAGACCGTGGTGACCTGTCAAATGCCATCGCCATCAACTCATCGATGGTAAACCTCGCACGCCTGGTCGGACCGTCGCTCGCCGGTCTCGTCATCGCAGCCACTAATGAAGGCTGGTGCTTCCTTATCGACGGTGTCAGCTATATCGCTGTCATCATCTCATTGCTGCTGATGCCCGCTGAGATCGGCAACATAAAGCGTCATGCCGCATCGATGGTGGAACAGTTGAAAGAAGGCTGGGCCTACGTCTCGACCTTTGTCCCCATCCGCATCATCCTTTTGCTCTTCGCGCTTCTTAGCCTTATGGGCATGCCCTTCGTTGTGCTCATGCCCGTTTTTGCGGCGCAGGTTCTGCATGGCGGCCCACACACACTTGGATTCCTGATGGCGGCGCTCGGCGTCGGCGCGCTCATTTCAGCGCTTTCTCTTGTCGTCCGCAAATCCGTTCGCGGTCTCCTAAAGATGATCCCGATAGCTGCCGCCATCTTTGGCATTGGCCTTGTCAGTTTCGGCTATTCCAGTTGGCAGTGGCTGTCATTGCTGCTCATGCTAGTCACCGGATTCGGCATGATGCAAGGCATGACCGCGAGCAACACCATCATCCAGACGCTGGTGCCGGAAGACAAGCGTGGGCGCGTGATGAGCTACTACACCATCGCGTTCGTCGGCATGGCCCCGTTCGGCAGCCTGCTGGCCGGCACCTTTGCCCACGCCATTGGAGCGCCGCGCACGGTCATGGTCAGCGGCATTGCCTGCGTGGCTGGAGCGGCATGGTTCTGGTCGCGGATGAAAGCGATTCGCAAAGAGATGCGCCCGGTCTACGAGCAACTCGGCATCATCCCTCCCCGACCCTCCACGTTGGTCGAAGAAGAAGTAAGCACCGGCTAAATCAAAATTGTCATCCTGAGCAGAGTGACCGAAGAGAACGGAGTCGAAGGACCTGCGGGTTTTCCTTTCACGAGAGTCGCGCACTTTAATCTCAATTTGCGAATTCGGTCCGAATGCGTCTCTCCCACCCTCTATTTCGTCTGCTATGCTTTGTACCCATAATTGAAATTTGGAGCCAGCGATGCCATTCTCTGCTTTTTCCCGCGGAGCAGCCCTGCTCTGCGCGGCATTCTTTTGTCTGCAGGCAACAGCGCAAATCGACCAGACCTACGCCCGCGATGCAAAACAGACCGTCGATCAGGAATACACGCAGCGCATCAACAAATACACAACGCTGCCTGAGCTGAATTCGCCACTCACCGACTATCTGCCCGCATCCTCAACCGTGCCCACGCCTATGAAGGTGCTGGGCGACGTCTCCGGCGCGCCCGACATTCTTCCATATGCAGAAGACGTTTATAGCTACTTTCGCCTGCTTGAATCAGCCACTCCGCGCGTCAAGGTCTTCACCATCGGCCACACGGAGGAAGGCCGCGAAATGATTGCCGTCGCCGTGGCCGACGAGTCGCTGCTCAAGGACTACAAGGAAAACGACGCGCGTCTGGCCAAGCTGGCCGATCCGCGAACTATCAACATGAATGACGCCACGGCGGAAGGGCTGGTCAAGCAGTCCGTGCCCGTCTACTACATTACCGGCACCATTCACTCGCCTGAGACCGGCGCGCCGACCGCGCTTATGGAATTGGCTTATCGTCTCGCCGTCGATAACTCGCCCTATATCAAGTACATTCGCACGCACATGATCACGCTCATCACGCCGGTCGTCGAAGTCGATGGCCGCGACCGCATGGTCGATGTCTACAAGTGGCACAAGGCGCATCCGAATGAGAATTACCCGCGCCTCGTCTACTGGGGGCACTACGTTGCGCACGACAATAACCGCGACGCCATGACGCTGACCCTCAACCTCTCGCGCAATGTGCTTGACACTTATATCAACTGGCACGCACAGGTGCTGCACGATCTGCATGAGTCGGTGCCGTTCCTCTACGACAACACGGTCGGCGACGAGCCGTACAACGCATGGCTTGATCCGATCCTTACCAACGAGTGGCAGATGATCGGCTGGAACAACGTGCAGGAGATGACCAAGTTTGGCATGCCCGGCGTCTTCACTCACGGTAACTTCGACACCTGGAGTCCCGGCTACCTCATGTTTCTCGCTGCAATGCACAACGGCATCAGCCGCCTCTACGAGACATTCGGGAATGGCGGGGCAGACACCGTCGAGCGCATCCTCACGCCGGACGAATACTCGCGCACCTGGTACCGCCAGAACCCGCCCTATCCCAAAGTGAAGTGGTCGCAGCGCGACAACAACAACTATGAAGAGACGGCGCTGCTGGTCTCGCTCAACTACTTCGCGCAGAACGGGCAGACCTTCCTGAACAACTTCTATCTCAAGAGCAAGCGCTCGATTCTCAAACCGAATGACGCCGGCCCCGCAGCCTATGTGCTATCCGCAAATGAAGAATCGCCGGACCGCCAGCGCATGTTGCTCGACATTCTGCGCGCGCAGCATGTCGAGATCAGCCGGACGACAGAAGCCGCCACGGCGACGGTTCCAGTCAAGCCAAAGCGCGAGAACAAGGAAGATGATGCCTCGGCGAAGCCACCGCAGCCGAAGACCGAACAGCGCACTTTTCCCGCGGGCAGCTATGTCATCCGTATGGACCAGCCCTACTCGCGCATCGCCGACGCCTTGCTCGACCGCCAGTACTGGGCACCAAACGATCCGCAGAAAACTCCCTATGATGATACCGGCTGGTCGCTGCCCGCGCTCTTCAGCGTGGAAGCTGTGCGCGTTACCGATGCCGCAATTCTGAAAGCGCCCATGCAGACGGTCAAGGAAGATGGAGATTCAGGCAGCTCTTCAGGTTCAGGTTCGGTCTACCTTATTGCCAACCATGCCGATCCCGGTCTGATCACGCTCCGCTATCTGCTGAAGAATGCAACCGTATCGGTTACAGATGCGGCAACTACGGTCAGCGGTCAGCAATATCCCGCCGGATCGCTCATCATTCAAAATGCCGGCGCGAATGACATGAAGTCGGCGCTGCAAAAGACCGGGCTGGTTGCAGCAGCGGTAAGCACTGCGCCCTCCGTTGCCGCGCATACTGAAACCACACCGCGCATCGCCATGATGCACAGTTGGCTCAGCACACAGACCGAAGGCTGGTGGCGGCAGGCGCTCGACAAACTCAGAGTGCCGTTTGATTACATCAGCACCCAGACAGTAAGTAATGAAGACGACCTGCGTTCGAAATACGATGTAATTCTCTTCGCGCCGGTCGGCAATGCGCGCACACCGCAGATTATCGAAGGTCTGCCGATGTGGGGCAACGAGCTGCCGTGGAAGAAGACCGACCTCACGCCGAACCTCGGCCGCATCGATTCAACCGACGACATGCGCCCTGGCCTCGGCTACAGCGGCATCGACCACCTCCGCCACTTCGTCGAGCAGGGTGGCCTGCTCATCACCTCGCAGGACACGGCCCAGTTCGCCATCGACACCGGCCTCGCGCCAGGCGTTTCCGTGGTCACACATGGCAACCTCAAAGTTGTTGGAACTCTGCTCGCGACAGTAGCCGTCGATCAGAAGTCACCAATCCTCAATGGTTACAGCAAGCCGCTTACCGTCTATAGCGAAGACGGCCTTTCCTTTAACGTGAGCAACACCGTGGGAGGCACACGCGGGCCACGCCTTGGCGGCGACGAAGAGCGCACAACCGGCCGCGGCGGCCCAGACGATCCCGATACCCCACAAGGCCGTCCCTACATGGCGGCTGATCCGAGACCCCATCCCAAACCATGGGAAGCGATGCCCCTGAACGAAGATCAGACGCGCAACAATCCCAATGTGATCCCCGCCGAACTGCGTCCGCAGGTTGTCCTCCGTTTTGCCGATAAAGACTCGCTGCTGGTATCCGGCCTGCTCGACCACGGCGAACTGCTGGCGCAGCATGCAACGGTTGTCGCAGCGCACCTGGGTAAAGGGTCGGTCCTGCTCTTCGCCAATAACCCGATCTACCGCGGCGAAACCATCGGCAGCTATCCGCTGGTCTTCAACGCGATTCTGAATTTCGACCGCTTGGGTCGGAACGCGGGAACAACTACAAAGAGCGAGGCTGGGCAATAGAAGCTGGAAATCCCAAAGTGCTGTCATCCTGAACGGAGCGAAGATCTGCTTTTCATGTATCTGGCTTGAATTTGATTGAATGGTATGAGTGCGTCCCGTAATGTTCCTATCCAAGCTGTAGATGTTTTGATGGAAATGGCAAAACAGATCCTTCGCTCCGCTCAGTATGACAAGACTTACTCGGATATATAAGGCTAATAATAAATTTCACCCATAAGAATAATTTTTCACATACAATTCAACCCGTCTGATATTTCATCCTGGGGGAATGCATTGAAATTTGTTCATCGCACCGTAATTTCAGTCGGCGCCAGCGTCGTCCTTATCGCTGCGGGCCTGGCAGGCTGCTCGCAACAGCCCAAACAAACCGCGGAGAGCGCGCCCGCTGCAAAACCCGCAGATCAGGCCCACCCGGTTGCCGCCATTCAGGACACGGAAACGCCTGAACAGCGTGACGCCCGCATGGCATGGTGGCGCGAGGCCCGTTTCGGCATGTTTATTCACTGGGGCCTCTACTCCATCCCTGCAGGCACATGGAACGGCAAGCGTATCCCCGGCATCGGCGAATGGATCATGAACACCGCCTCCATCCCGGTGGCCGATTACAAGGCGCTGGCGCCCAAATTCGACCCTACCGGCTTTAGCGCGCATGACATCGTTGCCCTCGCCAAGGCAGCCGGCATGAAGTACATCGTCATCACCTCGAAGCACCATGACGGTTTCGCCATGTTCGACTCCAAGGCGAACGACTTTAATATCGTTGCCGCCACGCCTTTCAAACGCGATCCGCTCAAAGAATTAGCGGACGAATGTAAGAAGCAGGGAATCAAATTGGGCTTCTACTATTCACAGGATCAGGACTGGACTGCTCCCGGCGGCGCTGCCCTGAAGACCGGCGATCACCAGCCGCCCACTTATCACTGGGACAAGGCCCAGGACGGCAACTTCCAGCAATATCTCGAAACCAAAGCCATTCCGCAGCTAAAAGAGCTGCTTTCGAACTACGGCGATTTTCCAGCAGTGATCTGGTTCGATACTCCAACGCCGGATATGACTCCGAAGCTGGCGTCCGAAATCGTCTCCGTGCTCAACCAGTACCCAAAGCTCATCTGGAACAACCGTCTCGGTGGCGGTTATAAGGGCGACACCGAAACCCCCGAGCAATACATTCCCGCGCAAGGCTATCCCGGACGCGACTGGGAATCCTGCATGACCATCAATGACACCTGGGGCTACAAGTCCTATGACACAAACTTCAAATCAACGGAAACGCTTCTGCGCAACCTTATCGACATCGCCAGCAAGGGCGGCAATTATCTCCTGAATATCGGTCCCGATTCTCACGGCATCGTTCCTGCTCCTGAAGTCGAGCGCCTCCACCAGATGGGCAAGTGGCTCGACGTGAATGGCGAGGCGATCTACGGTACTCAACCGACCCTCTTCGGGCCGGAAGCTGGTAGCTTCAGCACTACCGAGAAAGACAAAGACGGCAAGCCGAAGTTCATTCCTGCGTGGAACTGGCGTTCAACCACCAAGCCCGACAAGGTCTATATTGAAATTTTTAAATGGCCTAATGGCACTTTCCATCTCGATAAGCTGCCGCGAAAAGTTACCGGCGCTTATCTGTTGGCCGACTCCGCACATAGGCCACTCAAATTCAACCAGTCTGGCGACAGCATCGACGTCCAACTCCCGTCTAAAGCTCTTGACCCGATCGCGACCGTGCTGGTTCTCGATGCAGCGAAATAAGGTCAACTACTATAAAAAGGGGTGCGATTGAGCACCCCTTTTTATGAGTCATGCAAATGTTCCACCGATGACGACCTGAAAGAGTGTTTTTGAGGAATTTCTACAAGAATATGGGTCTACATTTCAGACGAGCAGTGGATGGCGCTTTTCAATTTAGAGATGAGCTTACAAAGTATTGCGAAATAACACCTCAACACCCTGAACCAGCACCGGTGGGAAAACGTGCGCAAAAAGGCAGATGCATTCGTCGCCGCCTTCAGAAATAAGTGATCATCAAACTCAATGTCCAATAGATCAGATTGACAGAAGTCAACTTGCCCGGAACTGGCTTCAAAAAGCAATCTATGTTACTCTTGTTCCAGACACTTAGGAAGTGTAATTGAACAGAAATCTGCAATAGGAGTAACGCACGCATCGTGCTGGCACCTGCTAAAAAAACTGAAATCATTTCCCGTTATCGCACTCATGACTCCGACACCGGCAGTCCTGAGGTGCAGATTGCGATCCTGAGCGAACGGATCGGCGAGTTGACCGAGCACTTCAAGACCCACGCGAAGGATCATGCTTCGCGCCGCGGCCTTCTGATGCTGGTCAGCAAGCGCCGCCGTCTGCTCGATTACCTCAAGACGAACGATTCTGACCGCTACCGGGACGTCATCGGCAAACTGGGCATCCGTAAGTAGCTGCAAGCTCAAACCTTTGTCTCCTACGCGCACGCGACGAGAACTTCGCAAAGGGTTGGAAAGCGCTGGCCGGGTCAATGGCTGGCGTGTATCCATGCCGATCCACTCTTCCGCATCCTTGTCATCCCAACCGGAGCGGAGCGGAGTGAAGGAACCTACGGTTCCACTAGGCACAGGTGCCACACATCTCGCAGAGTTGTGGGATTGCTCAGGTCCAGCACTCAATTCCGCCGTCGCTCCTACCAAGATTCAAGAAAAGAGGACATTATGAAACACGAAGTGACAGTCGAGCTTGCCGGTGGCAAGCGGCTGACCTTTGAAACAGGCCGTATGGCCAAGCAGGCCTCCGGTGCAGCCCTGGTCACGCAAGGTGACAGTGTGGTGCTCGCAACCGCCGTGGCCGCCCCCGATCCAAAAGAGGGAATCGACTTCTTCCCTCTCACCGTCGATTACCGCGAGTACGCCTACGCCGGCGGACGCATTCCCGGCGGATTCATCAAGCGCGAAGGCCGTCCCAGCGAGCGCGAAATTCTCACCAGCCGCCAGATCGACCGCCCGATCCGCCCGCTCTTCCCTGAAGGCTTCCGTAACGAGACGCAGGTCATCGCCCTGGTCTTTTCCGCCGATAAGCAAAACGACCCCGACATCGTCGGCATCAATGCCGCCAGCGCAGCGCTCGCGCTCTCTGACATTCCCTTTGCTGGTCCCGTGGGCGCCGTTCGCGTCGGCTATGTGAACGGCCAATACCTGGCCAATCCGTCTTATTCCGAGCGCCGTGATAGCTCCATCAATATCACCGTCGTCGGCACCAAAGACGGCATCGTGATGATCGAAAGCGGCTCTACAGGCGTGACGGAAGACATCGTCGTCAACGCCATCGAGTTCGGCCATGCTGAGATTAAGAAGATCGTTGCCGTCATCGAAGAACTGGCCACCAAGGTGGGCAAGCCCAAGCGCGGCTTCACTGCTCCCGAGTTCGACCAGCCATACTATGATGCTCTCGTCTCCAAAGTTGGCGACCGCCTCAAGGACGCGCTCGACACCAAGAGCCACCCCAAGACCGAAAGCTACGCTCTGGTCAAGCAGATCAAGGACGAACTCGCCGCCGAAATCCCGGCAGACGAGAACGCCGCAGCCGCGAAGAAAAAGCTCGGCAACTACTATGAAACGCTGCGTGAGCGCATCTTCCGCGAGCAGGTCACGAAAGATCGCATTCGCCCTGACCGGCGTGCCTTCGATCAGATTCGCCCCATCACCATTGAAGTTGGCGTGCTGCCCCGCACTCATGGCTCCGCGCTCTTTACCCGTGGCGAAACGCAGGCGCTCGTCACTGCAACCCTTGGAACCGGCGACGACTCGCAGCGCCTCGAAACCTTCGAGGGCGAGCAGCGCAAGCGCTTCATGCTGCACTACAATTTCCCGCCGTTCTCGGTTGGCGAAGTCGGCCGCATGACCGGCGTAGGCCGCCGCGAAGTGGGCCACGGAGCGCTGGCCGAGCGCGCCATCAGCGCCGTTCTGCCCAGCGAAGAAGAGTCGCCTTACGCGATCCGCATCGTCTCCGACATTCTTGAGTCGAACGGCTCGTCGTCTATGGCCTCGGTTTGCGGCGCAAGCCTCGCCCTCATGGATGCGGGCATTCCGCTCAAGGCAGCCGTGGCCGGCATCGCGATGGGTCTGGTGAAGGAAGGCGATGAGTACGCCATCCTTACCGACATCGCCGGCGCCGAAGACCACTACGGCGACATGGACTTCAAAGTTGCCGGGACCCGCGACGGCATCACCGCTCTGCAGATGGACATCAAGATCAGCGGCATCACCGGCCAGATCATGCGCGAAGCGCTTGAGCAGGCCCGTCGCGGTCGCTTCTTCCTTCTCGACACGATGGATGCCGTTCTCAATGGCCCGCGCACTGAGAAGTCGAAGTTCGCTCCGCAGATCCGCACTCTGCAGATTCCGACCGACAAAATCCGCGACCTTATCGGGCCGGGCGGCAAGACCATCCGCGGCATCATCGAGGCCACGCAGGTCAAGATCGACGTCGATGACACGGGCCGCGTGAACGTAGCTTCATCCGACGCTGAAGGCTTGGACAAGGCGCTGGCGATGATCAACGATCTCACGGCCGTTCCCGAAGCCGGCAAAACCTACCTCGGCAAAGTCGTCCGTCTTGCCGAGTTCGGCGCGTTCGTCGAAATCTTCCCCGGCACCGACGGCCTGCTGCACATCAGCGAGATCGCCGAGCACCGCGTCAAGGACGTAAAAGACGAGCTGCGCGAAGGCGATCAGGTCCTCGTCAAGGTCCTCGGAATCGAAGGCAACCGCATCAAGCTCTCGCGCAAGGCTCTGTTAAAGGAACAGCGCGCCAAACTCGGCATCACCGAGCCGCAGTCCGGCCAGGTCAGTGACATGGCCGCATCAAGCGATCCGGAAGAAGGCGGTAGGCGCCATGCGCCTCGCGAAGAACGCCAGCCATCTTCAAACGCCAGCACCATCACCATCGAAGGCGGCGACGACTTCGACGATGAAGAAGGCAGCGACGAGGGAGGCGAGGAAGTCAACTTCAACCGCGCGGACGTCGCGCCAGCTCACGCAAGCAGCAGCGAGCGCCGTCCCGGCGGAGGCGGCGGCCAACGACGTCGTCGTGGCCGCGGGCGTCGTGGCCCGGGTGGACGCGGACCGGGCGGTGGTGGCGGCAACCGAGGACCCCAGTAAACCAAGCAATAAAGAGGGCTGTGCTAAAGCACAGCCCTCTTGCTTTCTACCGCGTAGAAGATGAACGCTTAACGCAACTGGAACCGGGACCTCAATGCCTGCGTACAACAAATGCAGGCAAGCAGATGCGAACCTACAAAGGAGAATCAATGCGGCAGGCCATCTTCGCAGTGATGGCAACCGTACTTTTCTCATCGATGGTCGCCGTAGGCCAGCAGCACACAATCGCGCGACCCGACGGCAGCAGCATCGAAACATCCCATATCGATGCGCAAGTGAATCAGCTTATACAGGCCGCGCACGTGACAGGTATCGGCATCGCCATCTTCCATGATCGAAAAATCGAGTACGAGAAGACCTATGGGTTACGCGACACGGAGAAAGGACTGCCACTCACTCCCAACTCCGTGATGACCTCGGCATCGCTGAGTAAAGCAGCTTTCGCCAGCGTCGTCATGCTCCTGGTTCAGGAACACGTTCTCGATTTAGACAAGCCCGTCACTCAATACCTGCCAAAACCGTTACCCGACTATCCCGGCTACGCTGACCTGAGTAATGACGATCGCTACAAAAAGATAACGCTGCGTATCCTGCTCAGCCACACCAGCGGCTTCCCCAACTGGCGCGCCTTTGAAGATGACAGGAAACTCCACATTCACTTCGACCCAGGAACGCGCTACGCCTACTCCGGCGAGGGCATCGACCTGGCGCAACTAGTGGTGGAGGCGGTCATGCATGAGCCTCTCACAAATCTGATGAGCGAAAAGCTCTTCACTCCCCTGGCCATGAGCCGAACAAGCATGGTATGGGAGCCTCAGTTCGATAGCGACTTCGCCAACGGATACGACGAGTATGGGCGGTCTCTAGGCCCCGAAAAACGGGCCACGCCAAACGCCGCGGGTTCGATGCAGACCACGCTCAATGACTATGCAACATTCCTCAGCGCGATTATGCGCCACAAGCTGCTGAGTGCTCAAACCACCGGTTTGATGTTCAGCCCGCAAATCCCCATCCACTCAGCCCATCAATTTCCTTCGCTGGCGCCCGCGACCACAACAGAGAACGACAGCATCCACTTGGGCTATGGAATCGGCTGGGCCCTCTATGCATCACCTTACAGACAAGCTTTCTTCAAGGAAGGTCATGACGAGGGATGGAGACATCTCGCGCTCTGCTTCGCAAACGGCAGCGGCATCCTCATCATGACGAACAGCTCTAATGGAGAAGGAATTTTCAAGCCGCTGATCGATTCGATTATTGGACGAACATCATTCCCGTTCGGTTGGGAAGGCTACACACCCTACAATCTGCTCCCGCCTTTACCTAAACTCAAGGAGCACAAAGCGGTATCACTTACCCCCGCTCAACTCAACCGCCTGGTTGGCAAGTATGCGCTCTCCGCCGATGCCATTCTCTCCGTCACCCTCGAAGGCGGTCACCTGTTCATGCAGGAGAACGACGAGCCGAAGCAGGAATATCGCGCAGAGAGCCCGGACGATTTCTACTCTGTCAGCTCAAGCGATGAATGCACCTTCAAGCCCACTGGAAGCGCGTCCGCACAGACGCTCGTCTTGCATCTCGACGGCAAGGATCTGGAATTGCATCGAATTCCATAACATTCCATGCGACGCACTCAACGAGAGCAACTAGAACGGAATATCGTCGTCAGTAATCTCAGCAGATTGTCCGTAGTCCTCAGCCGGGGCCTGCGAGCGTTGATCGAACGACGTTGAACTGCCTGAACGGGTATAGCTGCCGCCGCCTTCGCCTTCACCACGTCCGCTCAGCAGTGAGAGATCGTTCACGATAATCTCGGTGCGATATTTCTTTTCGCCGGTGGTCTTGTCGTCCCATGAGCGGGTCTGGATTTTGCCCTCGATGTAAAGTTTCGATCCTTTCTTCACGTAATCACGGACAATCTCAGCCGTGCGCTGAAAGGCGACAAGATTGTGCCATTCCGTGCGGTCGCTCCAGTTGCCGCTCTGATCCTTGGTGCGATCAGTGGTCGCCAGCGAAAAGTTCGCGATCATAGCGCCGCTGCCGGTTGCACGAATTTCGGGGTCCTTCCCCACGTTTCCGAGAAGAATAACCTTGTTAACGCTTTTTGCCATGACTCCTGATTTCTCCCATCACTGCCGCGCGTGTCCACGGCTAAGTTTGAAGCATAGCAGAAGGTGGCATCCCCTCAATATCACTGCTTAAAAAGATTCCCCAGTGCCCATGTAACTTTTGGATTGCAGATGCTGTCACGCCTGTATAAAGGAGTGTCATGGTTCCTTTCTTCGTTCTTGTAGGTGCGTTCGTCCTCTGCCGGATATTGGGATGGGCCGGAGTCGGGTTCTTCGCCGCATGGCAGCATTGCTTACGGGTGGCGGTGGCGGCGATGTTTCTGCTGACCGCCTCTGCGCACTGGGGCAAGCGGCGCGCTGACCTGATCCGCATGGTGCCTCCGGCATTCAAGCGCCCGGACTTGCTGGTCACACTTACCGGAATCGCCGAGCTTGCCGGCGCTGTCGGCATCCTCTGGACGCTTACTGCTAAGGCGGCATCTGTCGGGTTGGCCATCCTTCTGGTTGCGATGTTTCCGGCCAATGTCTATGCGGCGCGACGTCAGCTGACCATAGATGGTCGCAAAGTGCCCGGACTGGTCGTGCGGACCGCGTTGCAAATCGTCTTTCTCTTTGCCGTGATTTTGGCGGGATGGGGTTGCGCCCTCTGCCTTGTATCATTTTCATGATGCTTGCTTCTCTCCGCTTCATCTGGAATGCGACCCGTGGCCATCGCCTCCGGCCTTGGCGCAGCGAATATCTGAAGTGGCGGATTGAGACATATTCCGGAATGAAGGCGGAAAGCCTCCAGACGAAAGACATCTTGAACTTCTTATGGAACGAGAAGTGGAACCTTGTGCGCTTTCTTAATTGGACCGATCAGATGGACGGCTACAGAAAGCAGTCATCGCGCAGCCATCAGCCATAAAGCGCATATCAGTAACATGGACAAAAATGGCGCAAGCCGGCGTCGTAGAGCAGGGTAGCTGCATCTATAGGAAAGCGCGCTTCCAGCCTTGATGCAGGCTATCGTGACTCAAGACATAGAGAGGCTATCCCCCACAAACGATGGCTGCAACTGAAACCATTGCTGAACCAAGACTGATAGCGCAGGCGCGCTGGCGGCCCCGGGTCAATCCCTGGGCTATTGCCGCAACAGTAGCGCTGGCCGCGTTCATGGAGGTGCTGGACACCTCCATCGCCAATGTGGCATTGCCGCACATCGCCGGCAGTCTCGGAGCCAGTCAGGATGAAAGCACCTGGGTTTTGACCGCATATCTTGTTTCGAACGCAGTCGTGCTACCCATGGGCGGTTGGGCGGCAAGCGTGATAGGCCGCAAGAACTTCTTCATGTTCTGCATTGTGATTTTCACCATCAGCTCTTTTCTCTGCGGCATTGCTCCTACTCTTGGTTTTCTTCTGCTGTTTCGCGTTCTTCAGGGCGCAGGCGGCGGCGGCTTGCAACCTATGGCCCAGGCCATCATGGCTGATTCGTTCGAGCCTGCCAAGCGCGGACTGGCATTCGCTCTTTACGGAATCGTGGCGATTCTCGCTCCGTCCATCGGCCCCACGCTCGGCGGTTGGATCACCGACAACTACAGTTGGCACTGGATCTTCTACATCAATATTCCCGTCGGCATTTTTGCTCTGTTAATGGTGCAGCGCATGGTGGATGACCCACCCTGGATCAAAGGAGATCGCAAACGACTGCGGAATGCCGACGGGCTCGGCATTGCTCTGCTTGTAATTTCCATGGCCGCGCTGCAGATCACGCTCGACAAAGGCGAAGAGAAAGACTGGTTCCAGTCCGATTTCATCCGTTTCTTCGCGATTGCTTTTGTCGTTTCGTTTGCCGCGCTGCTGATATGGGAATGGTTCGCCAAGCACCCCATCATGGAACTGCGCCTGCTCAAGAACAGGAATTTCGCCACCTGCTGCTTCCTTATGCTCTTTACCGGCGGTCTACTCAACGCAACCACTGTCTTGCAGCCACTGTTTCTGCAGGCGCAGTTGGGATACACGGCCACCATTGCAGGACTTTCGCTTTCAGCCGGAGGACTGGTGCTGCTCGTCATGATGCCTCTCGCAGGGCAGGCCGTTAGCCGCTTCCCGGCGCGCAACATCATTCTGTTTGGATTCTGCTGCTTCGCGTTCTCCTATTACTTCACCGCGATGCGCATCAATCTCGGCCTCAGCTTCGGCATGGCCTCGTGGCTCAGAATCGTGCAGGTTTTCGCTATTCCGTTTGTCTTTATCTCCGTTACGACGGCGGCATATTTCGGTATGCCTGTCGAAAAGAACAACCAGATTTCCGGCCTTATCAACTTTGTCCGCAATATTGGCGGCAGCATTCTCATCTCGCTCACGAACGCGGGCATTGTCGAACTGGGCCAGTTCCACCAGAACCAGATGCTCAAGCACCTGACGCCTTCCAGCCCCAACGTGCAGAACCAGGTGAGTGCGTTGAGCAGCGTTTTCTCGCGAACAGCCGGGCCTGCCAATGCCGCCCAGCTCGCGCAAGGGCAGATCTACAACCAGATGCAGCAGCAGTCGCACGCGCTGGCCTATCAGGACATGTACTTCATTCTTTGCCTCGCATCGCTCATCATGGTCCCGCTCGCCCTCCTGCTGCGCAAAAACAAACCCGGAGTAGGCGGCGAAATCGCCATTCATTAACGGTAGAATCGCTTCATGCACAGGTGTGCTGCTGGTGTCGCAATCATGATCATGTTTCTGCTCGCGGGGACTGCGTCTTCATTCGTGTGCGACATGATGTGCATGCCCGGAACGCAGAAAGCGTCATGTTGCTCACATATGACGGTGCATTGCGCAGGCACAGCCTCCATTTCTAACGCGCGACAATGCGGTCATCCACAACAGGAACCCGCCCTTACTTCATCCGTCACGCAAGCGCTGCAACTTTGCCTGGCCATCAATGCTGATAAGCCTCTGATACCGCATCTGAGCATTGCCGCAAACGGGGTTAGCATATCGTCGCACGATAGTGTGGGCCAATCCTCATTTAATCCACCCTTGCGCATCTGAGCGCACTCTCCTCTGGCTGACAGGCAGCGCCAATCAAGCCGCTGCGCTTCATGGTGCGAATTTTTGGGGAGTTTTTGTGAAGCTGCTTTTGTCTCTATCGCTGTTGCTACGCAGCGTCACGGCTGCCGCCCAGATGACTGACATGATGGACCGCGACAGCCACACCTTCGCGCAGAAAATCGTGCACCATGCAGGCTCTGGCACGAGTTCGGAGCCAAACTCCACGCCAACGCCAATGTGGATGAACATGCGCGGCGATTGGATGCTGATGTTCCACGCCAATGCCTTCATCATTGAAGAGCAACAGAGCAGTCCGCGCGGCGGCGACAAATTTTTCTCGACCAACTGGTTCATGCCCATGGCGCAGCGCCAGCTTGGTCCCGGCTATCTCACGTTGCGAACCATGCTCAGTCTCGAACCGGGGACCGTAACGGAACGGCAGTACCCGCTGCTTTTTCAGCAGGGAGAAACCGCCTATGGCAAGCCGATTGTTGATGGCCAGCACCCACATGATTTCGTAATGGAACTGGCCGCACTTTACGACTGGAAACTCGGCGAGAAGACGCTTCTCTCGTTTTATGCCGCGCCAGTAGGCGATCCCGCCATCGGACCGACCGCATATCCGCACCGCGCCTCAGCCTTTGAAAATCCTGTCGGCACGCTTGGGCACCATCAGGAAGACTCGACTCACATTGCTGACGATGTGATCACTGTCGGCTTCACGCAGGGCATCGCGCGTGTTGAAGCCAGCGGCTTTCACGGACGCGAGCCGAACGAGCACCGCTGGCAAGTGCAGCAGGGCGCCATCGATTCATGGTCAACGCGGCTCACACTGCAACCCGGCCAGAACTGGGGCGGGCAGTATTCCTATGCGCGCATCCACAGTCCCGAAGCGCTTTTTCCTGATGAAGACCAGCAGCGTATGACCGCGTCCGCCATGTACAACCGTCCTATGCAACGCGGCAACTGGACCAGCACTATCGCGTGGGGAAGAACGCGCTCACTCACCGATAACGTTATCCAGAACAGCTATCTGCTCGAATCGACCCTGCGCTTCGCCGGAAAAAACTATACCTGGGCACGGATTGAAAACGTAGACCGCACGACAGAATTGCTCCTTGGCGAAAATTCCGTGCCGATGGGCTTTAAAGAAGAACCGGCGGGTCGCGTGCAGGCCTACACCTTCGGCTACGACCGGGACTTCAACCTGCTGCCTCATTGGGAAACTGCAATCGGCGCGCAGACAACGGTGTACACACCCGGTTCTCGCCTGCAACCCGTCTACGGAGACGACCCCATGGGCATCGCCGTATTCATCCGCCTGCGTCCAGGAGGCAGTTCACGGAGGGTCAGATTATCCCGACGCGATGGTTTATCAACTCAACCCCGGTAAGGCAACGGCGTTCGGTATCACTGGCGCATGGATGACTAATTCAATGCAAATGTTCAGCAGCGATATGAAGCCGGTTAATTCGCCGATGAAATTACTCCTTAAACGAATCAGCCCGCCGCAAAAGCCGGCATGCCGAGTGCCAGCCTCCGCGACTGCACAAAAGCATGGCTACACACTCAAGTTCGAGACAGGAAAAGATAGCAGAAGAATTCCGAATAATAGCAAGCGGTGCGGGAGGGCCTTCATGCGAAATGAATGTAGTCCGAAGACGAAGCAAGCTATCGAATGACGCCCATATTGTCCGCGGGCCAATAGATGAACGCGGCCTTGCCATAAATCAGCCTGCGGCTGACCGGGCCGAAATCGCGGCTGTCACTTGAAATAGAGCGATGGTCACCCATCACAAAGTATTCATTTGGCGGGACGACCATGTCGGCCATCGAGCGCGTATCGCGGAAGCGCCTGGGAACATACGGCTCATCAACCTTCTCGCCATTGACATACACCCGGCCATCATCGATGCGGATATTGTCCCCGGGTAGTCCAATGACCCGCTTGATGTAGCTCTTCTGCGTGTCGCGCGGGTAGTAGAAGACGACCACGTCGCCGCGCGAAATTTTCTCGAAGTTGTAGGCAAATTTATTGACGAAGAGGCGGTCCTGGTCGCGCAGTTCGGGCTGCATGCTGGTGCCTTCGACCTTTACCGGCTGATAGAGGAAGGTGATGATGAAAAAGGACGCCATCACCGAAATGATGAAATCGCGCACCCACAGTTGCAGATGGCCACGCGTGCTGTTTTGCTTTTGTTCTGTCTTATTGTCGTTCATCAACTTATTCGTTTACTTAGGATGGCTTTAAGAGCAGCCCAGGCTGCCCAAGGGACACAGTATGTTCGACTTTGGTTTGGCCATCGGTTGCTGCGCCGATGGAACAACTGCTGACTGTCCGGCAACGTCGGGCCCGGTAAGGTTGGCCTGCGTGATCGTGAGCGGACGCTGCAGGACCATCTCAATTCCCTCGCCTACGTTGAGCACCACGTCATCCCCGCGCGTAAAGAGGGTATAGATCAAGCCCGCAGCGCCGCCAGCCAGTGCGCCATATCCCGCTCCAGCACCAGGGTGGTCGGCCACTGCGCCGCCAATTGTCCCGAGACTGGCTCCTTCAATCGTGCTCTGCGCTATCGTTCCTATATCCTTGCCCTTGTTCGATGCCTGCTGAATGGTGCCTTCGTCCCCTACTTTAGGGCCACCGGAACCAGGCAAACTGTTCACCACACCGGGTATATCCACTACTGATCCGTTGGGAAAAATCATTGATGTAAAGTGCATGCGTACAGCTGCGCGCCCCTTCACCCGGCCGGGGCGAACTACCTGATCGATTACCCCCTGCACATAGACACCAGCAGGAATGACGACATGGCCGTTCACCACGACAGGAAAGCTCGACGAGAGATACACACCATCGCCCGGCTTTGCTGTCTTGGTGTTCACTGCCGACCTAAGCGCAAGAAGGACTTTGGTTCCCTGGGGGACCTCAATAGATTTTGTCTGGGCGGCGGGAGTGGCAGGTTCGGGGGCATTTTCTGTCCCAGGTGGGGGTGTCTGCTGGGCCATCGCGCTCAAAGCGAACAATCCCGCTGCGAATATTCTCATAGAAAATTTTCTGAGCATGACCATTTCGCCCTCCTACCCGAAGGCTCAGCCCACAATCCCGGCCTGCGGCCTATTCATATTGTAGACGGGTTTTGCGGGCCGAAAGTTAGGAACTAAGCTACTGCCAGCGGTCGATGATGATCTTCGCCAGCTTCGCCATCAGGACTTCGGCCTGATTGTCCGGCGTCCAGCTTTCGTCCTGATTGTCGTAGGTAAATTCAGAAATGACGACCGGACCGTTTTTATCAAACACCACGCCAACGTCGTTGCGGACCTGATTCAGCGCACCGGTCTTATTGGCGATTTTCGATTCGCCCTCGGTCGTGTCAAGCGTTTCAAGATAACGTGGAATGCTGTTGCGGTAAAACTGGTTTTTCAGCATGTGCATGGCCGCGTCGCATAGCTGCTGGTCCTGCGCCGTGGGCTTGGCTGTGCTGCCGGGCGCGTTCAGGTTACATGTGGCAAAGCGCTCCATCACGCCTGCCATCTCGCGGGCCGTAGTTTTGCCCAGACCGAACTGCTTCTGGTCGGCGGGCATGGGACCCACCGGCGGGAGAGAAACTTTCTTGTAGAGCCAGGTGTCTTTCAGGCCCAGCCATTGAATGCGGTCATCGATGTTCTTGAGGCCCAGATAGTCGATGGCGACGTTGGTTGCTGTGTTGTCGCTGACAATAATCATCATGGTGAGCACGTCTTTCAGCGTAAGGGTCTGCGGCGCGTCAAAGAACATCAGCACACCGGAGCCTTCTACCTGATTGGCTTTCGTCAGCGCCACCTTATCGTCGAAGTGGGCTTTGCCCTCTTGAATCTGCTTGAGAGCCTCAAACAAGACGGTAAGCTTGATGACCGATGCCGTAGGCACGGGCGTGTCGGCGTTGATGGCCACAGTCTTTCCGCTACTTATGTCATGCGCGTAGAGCGCAACATGTCCATGATGGACCTGGATCAAAGGTTGCAGTTGTGCCGTAAGCGCTGTGTCTTCCTGCGCGTGCAGGGTTATGGACGCCACAATCAGAGGAAGAAAGATTGGAAGTATAAATCGTATTCTCGTCATTCATTGCCCTCAGGTTCGTTACTATAACTGCACTCAGTTGCTATTTGCCATGACTCTGCCTTTTGCCAACTCAAATCAGCGAACCCGCTTTGGCGTTGCGCGCACGGTTTTGCAGCAGGCAGTCAACGACCACGTCTTTCCTGGAGCAGCCTATGGCGTCCTGCTCGATGGCCAGATCGTTGCACTCGATGCAGTGGGCCATTTTACTTACGACGACGTTTCGGCCGAGGTGATGCCGGAAACAATTTTCGACCTGGCCAGCATCACTAAAGTCATGGCGACCACTGCCATGGCCATGCTGCTGTTTGACCGCGGCATTCTCGATCTTGATGCTCCGCTGGGCGAGATGCTTCCGGGCTTTGTAATCGGAAGCGCGGCAGGAAGCGGCAGGGAGCATGTGACGATGCGCATGTTGCTGGCCCACTCCTCTGGTTTGCCGGCATATGCGCGATTGTTCGAGCAGCACACTTCTGCCAGTGGATTGCTGCGCGCCTGCCTGCAAATGCCGCTGGAAGCGACGCCCGGAATGCGGGCCGAGTATTCCGACATAGGTTTCATTCTGCTGGGTAAAGCGCTTGAAGTGCTGGCGGGGGATCATCTCGCGCAATTTTGTCAGCGGGAGATCTTTGCCCCACTCGAGCTCACCAGCGCTTGTTTCTGCCCATCTGCATCGTCGCGCCCACAACTTCCACCGACAGAGAACGACACGACTTTCCGCAAACGCGTACTTCAGGGCGAAGTGCACGATGAAAATGCCTTCGTGCTCGGCGGTTGCGGAGGCCATGCGGGACTCTTTGCCAACGCATTGGATGTATTGCGCTTTGCCTCGTGCATTCTGGCAGAAGGCTGGACAGCCCGAGGCGAGCAATTGTTTCAACCTACAACTGTGCAACTTTTTGCAACACGGCAAAGCACGCCGCCCGGCGCATCGCGTGCCCTGGGATGGGACACTCCTACCGTGCCATCTTCTTCAGGGAAAAACTTTAGCGCCTCCTCCATCGGGCATCTTGGGTATACCGGGACATCTCTCTGGATCGACCGCGATCGCAATCTGGCCGTGGTCTTGCTCACGAACCGCACATGGCCCGACCGCTCCAATAAAGCGATTCAGCGGGTTCGCCCGGCTTTTCACGATGCGATTTTCAACGGTTTGTGATGCGTTCCGATCAAAACTACGGCACAAGTCAGCGGAATTTAACTTCGACTCAACAAAAAATTGCGCGAGCTATTCTCCATCGTTAGCGCTACAATAGGAGATGGCGAACTGTCGAGATTAACCACTGAAATGGCAACCATTACACCTGCTCCACCGTCTGAAACCCACCGCTCCAGCAACGGGCATTCCGCACCAGTCACCAGACTTCAAGACCTGATCACAGAAAGCCCCAACGATGCATCGCAGGGCTTTGACACAAAGTCGGCGCTTGAGATCGCCCGCATCATCAATCATGAAGACGCCAAAGTTGCAGCCGCCGTCAAAAGGGCGCTGCCGGAAATAGCGCTCGTAATCGATGCAGTTGCTCGCAGCCTGCGCGATGGTGGAAGGCTTATCTATATCGGAGCAGGGTCGAGTGGACGCATCGCCGCGCTCGATTCATGCGAGTGTCCTCCATACTTCTCGAACCAGCCACAACAGATTCAATACATTATGGCTGGCGGACCAAAGGCGCTGGCATCGCCGGTTGAAGTCAATGAAGATTCAGAAGAACTGGGCCAGCGGGACATCGCTCGCCGCCGTCCCACTCGCAAAGACGTGGTTCTGGGATTATCGGCCAGCGGACGCACGCCATATGTTGTCTCAGCGGTCGCTTATGCCCGTGCGCGCGGAGCGAAGACCGCCTGCATTACCTGCAACCACAACACACCTCTGGAAAACGCAGCCGATATCGCGATCATTGCCGACGTTGGCCCTGAAGTCATTTCCGGCTCGACACGCATGAAGGCCGCGACCGCACAGAAGATGATCACCAACATGATCACCACTGGCGCCATGACGCGCCTCGGCTATGTTTATGAAAACCTGATGGTCAACGTCCACATGCAGAATTCGAAGCTGGTCGAGCGCGGCATCTCGATTCTGATGCGGGCCTGCAATATCGACCGCGAGACAGCCGTCCGCACCATTAAGTCCGCGGGACGCAGCGTGCCTGTTGCTCTCGTCATGCTGAAAGCAAATGTCGACAAGCCCGAGGCAGTACGGCGGCTGGCGCAATCCGACGGCAATGTGCGCCGGGCGATTGAAGATTCAGTAATGGATTTATAGTAGGCTAACTTTCTATATGTAAGCGCCCATTCGGGCGCTTTTTGCTTTTATGCTTGCACTTCTGGATCATAGACATCTAAGACGGCACCTTTCTGTCTACCACGGCTTTAGCTACTCACAGGCTGCACATTTACACTAACGATTACGGCAGGTATTGATGGACAAATTCGTTATTCGCGGGGGCAATCCCCTTATTGGAACCATTCGCGTCAGCGGCGCGAAGAACTCTGCGCTTCCCTGCATGGCGGCAGCCATTCTCACCGAGGATGAGGTCATCCTCGAAAACATTCCGCAGGTGCGTGACATTGAGACTGAACGTAAGCTGCTGGTTTCAATGGGCGCTGAGGTCGAACTGGGCTATGGCCGCGCGCAGCATCGCACTTCGATCAGTTGCCGCGTGCTTTCCGATCCTGTCGCAAAGTATGAGATTGTGAAGACGATGCGCGCATCGTCTCTGGTGCTGGGCCCGCTGGTGGCCCGTACCGGGCTTGCCCGTGTCGCCATGCCCGGCGGATGCGCGATTGGCGGACGTCCCATCGACCTGCACATCAAAGGACTGGAAACGATGGGCGCGACCATCAGCTACGAGCATGGTTACATCGAGGCCCGCGCTGAACGGTTGAAAGGCGCGCACATGGTTTTCGATAAGATCACCGTAACCGGGACCGAAGACCTGTTGATGGCTGCCGTGCTCGCCGAAGGCGAGACGGTAATGGAGAATTGCGCCCGTGAGCCTGAAGTTACTGACCTTGCCGCACTGCTGACCGCGATGGGTGCAAAGATCGAGGGCGCAGGTTCATCGAAGATTCGCGTGCAGGGCGTCGAAAAGCTGCACGGCGCGCGTCACCGCATCAATCCAGACCGGATTGAGGCAGGAACGTTCCTCATTGCCGGGGCGATCACAGGCGGCGATCTATGCGTCTCCAACTGCAACCCGACGCACATTGGCGCGGTGATTGCCAAGCTCGAAGCCGCCGGTGCTCGCGTGGACATTCTCGGCAAGGACCAGATTCGCGTGCGCAGCGAAGGCAATCTCAAGGCAGCTGATGTCTCGACGGAAGAGTATCCCGGCTTTCCGACCGACATGCAGGCGCAGTACATGGCACTGGCCACGCAGGCCGAAGGCACTTCAGTCGTGACCGAAAACATCTTCGAGAACCGCTTCATGCATGTGCAGGAACTGGTGCGTATGGGCGCGAACATCAAGGTTGATGGCCGCTCGGCCACAGTGCGCGGCAAATCGCCGCTCTCGGCGGCGGCGGTAATGTGCTCCGATCTGCGGGCCTCGGCATCGCTGGTGCTGGCCGCGATGGTGGCCGATGGCGAATCGATCCTCGACCGCGTGTATCACATGGACCGCGGGTACGAGCATATCGAAGAAAAACTGCGCGGCGTTGGCGCGCAGATCCGGCGGATGGGCAATGTCTTCGCCGACCGGCGCGAGCCGGTCGAGGTCTAAGCCCTCAAATAGTTCAGCCAATCGCCCTTCCGCGCATCGTATGAAGCGGGAGGGCTTCATGCCTACAGACGACCGCATTCTTCGCAATCAGCTTCTAGAATTTCTGCGCGGCGGCAGCGCGCACCTTGATTTCAAGTCAGCGGTTAAAGATTTTCCGCCCGCACACTACGGGACTAAGCCGGACGGGGTGCCTTACAGCGCATGGCAACTGCTTGAGCATTACCGGATCGCGCTGCATGACATTCTCAACTTCTGCGTTAATCCGAAATACACCGCGCTCGATTGGCCCAAAGACTATTGGCCTGCGGCGGCGGCCCCGCCATCCACTGAAGCATGGAAGGCTTCCATCCGGGCCATTGAGGCTGACATGGCCGAAGTTGAGCGGCTGGCCGACGATCCTGGGTCAAACCTCTACGCCCAGATTCCCTGGGGTGATGGGCAGTCTCTGCTGCGGGAGATTCTGCTGGTCGGCGACCACAACAGCTATCATCTGGGACAACTGGTGATGCTTAAGAAGCTGTTGACGGCCTGAAAGCACCCCTCCCCCGGTTCCTGTAGATTCATCATTCATATGATGGTTACGAGGCTTCGTGCCCAGTTTTAATCCATTGCTCTCCCATCCTATTGCACAAACTCCACACAATAGAATGAGACACCCATTTTTCATTCTCAGGGTCAACGAACCGCAGGTTCTTCGACTGCGCGCTGCGCGCTTCGCTCGGAATGACACTTCTTAAGGAAACGCGCGGGCCAATGGCAATTTAATTTTCTTGGCTTACTTATATTTTAGCGAAAATGAGCATAATTCCAGCTCAATCTCGAGATGGAATCTTCTCTTTGAAATGAAATGGTTACAGACTATTGCTGTCGAGGGGCTTGACAGCTATTTCCAACTCACGGCGAGCTGCCAACGGAGGTCGCGCAGGGCGGTCTTTTGCAGAACGCGCTCATACTCTTCGAGTTCGCCGATGATCGGGAGGGTATCCGAGCCGAGGGCGGAGGGGCTGTCCCGCAGAAAATCAAGGAGCGTTCCGATGGTCACGAGACCGTCGTCGGGCGAGAACCACTGCGGCGGTGGAAGGGTTTTGGCCCATTCCGGGTCGCCTGCTCCCTCTTCGAGCAGCAGCGCCATGGAGTTTTCGTCGGCAGAGAAGAATTCGAGGAGCGGCTTTACGCCAAGCCGCATAGCCAGCTTTTCCAGTGAATCCTCGTTGCGCGCGAGAGCGTGTCCGTTGACGAAGATGTCGAAACCCGGGTCTTCCCCTTCAACCACGATGTACATGGAGGCGCTCATGGTTAGCTCAGTCTATCCCACTTTAGACGTGGAATCCGATCCGTGGTGAGTCCGGTCACCCCGCAGTTAACACCGTTCGTCACATTTTTTGGGCCCCGCGCCCCCGAAAATATTCCGGATAGTCAATGAGTACATCGTCGATTCTCACCAGTTGAGAATATGCAAATCCAGGTTACACCTGCGCTTTGCAAGATCATCGGCAAGGAGACCGTGGTCTAACACAAGCGTTCTCTGCTGCCCCTTACGTGCGCGCCCACGATTGCGGATTGCGTATCACGTTCAGGCACTGAGCACAGACTATGATAAGCGATTCGATGCGTGGAGTAGGCCGGATGATCGGGGCTTCGTCCTCGATTTCGTCAACGGAATTGGAAAAGATTTTGCCGACGACGCGAAACTTCGCCGCCCAGTCTTTTTTTGCGTCAAGAGAGTGATACTCCTCCAGCAGGTCGCCCATGCTAAAAAATCCGCGGGCATGAGGCTGACGATTCTTGCGCCACCAATCGGCCGTCCACAATTCGGGTTTCTTGTGAGGCTGTGCTCCGCCGCTGGGCAGCGTAGTTCCGCGGTGCTGTTTGATCCACGATTGTAAGACGGTGAATTCGAACCGCGCGGCCAGCGTGTTCAATTCCACAATAGCGGCTCGAAGGTCTATGGCGTATTGTGCGACCTCATTGGGGAGAACATAGAATTGGGAAACGGGCTGCCTGGTGAAGGCATCGCCGCCGCCTTGTTTCAACGCGCGCATGGCAATGCCGGCGCAACTCTTTGACTTGCTGATCATTTTGTAATCGGCCCCCACGGACTGGTCGCGATAATTCGTGAACCACATCCACATCCGCGCGGCATTCACCCCAAAGTACCGATTGGAAGATCCGAGCGCGGGCACTGAGATCACCCAATCCGGCTCTTGACCCCAACGCTTGTCAGGCTCATCCTTTTTATTCTTCAAACCATACGCTGCTCCGAGGTTGACCTGGCCATCCCGAGCCTTCAGTTTACCGGCTTGCAGTCCTAGCTGGACCTTCTTGGACATCTCCGAATATAAGTCCTCCCATGCCGAGGAATTGCTAGACCCATGTAGCGTGCCGCGCATTTCCTTTATTTCGTGGCCAACGCCCTCAGATGGTGGCCACCAACTGATATGCACATGCTTGAAGGCGCCCTCTTGCGCTTCCGCTAGATAATGCCAACGGATGAACTCCGGATTCTCCCACAACTTAATCTGCCTCTTAAGCTCGATCTCTCGGTCCCATAGTCGATCCCATTCTTTGTCCATTTTGTCGAGTTCAGCCTTCATCGCGTCAGCGTCATCTTTCAGACTTTGCTCGTAAGCACCTCCGCCTGCTGTGGCGATTTTGCGCTTCGTCTTAGTGATCTCCTCCTCTATCTCATTCTTCTTTTCATCGAGCCGATCCCTGATATTTCCAAGCTCTTCTACTCGGGCCTCTTCTTTGGACAGCTCAAACCTGGCAATCTCCGGAAGCGTGTCCGTTCTCAACATGATGGATGCGTGCCCAAAACTCCCAGAACCCTTGGCAATGGTTAGAGCTGAGCCACTTTTCCAAACCAACACGGTAGCTTCGTCAGCCAATAATTGACGGACTCGGCCTTTTTTGTCCTTAAAGACCTGGCCTTGCATGAATATTCCTTTCCTTTTCCGTAAGAATCGAGGGCTATGACGTGTTGGGGGACCGTTGCGATCCGAGTAGGGAGGGGTGGTAGTAGGGGCAGTTGCCCGTCGCACCTCGAAGCAGTAACCTTATACGTGCGATCGAAGCTGTTGGCAATGATTAAAAATCCACATCCGCAAGTTCGCTCTTCCACGGCTCGGAGAGCAAGTGAGAGTTTAGTAATTTATCGGGGAACGGGTGGTGTTGGATTGGGCGTTCGAGGAAATGATCGCGCCAGATAGGCGGAGATTTCGTCGAACTCTTCGTCGGTGGCGACGGCTCCGCGGCTGGCCATAACCTGAACAAGATCGTTCCATTCTTTTGCGTCCATGCGGCGGGATGCGGACAGATTCGGCGAGTGGCAGTTGGAGCATACGCGGAGCATGAGATCGCGTCCGGGGCCGGGCGGAAAGAGCGTTGCCGGAGTCGCGTCTGGCGGGATGGCTACATACGTTTCTGCAGGAAGCGTGATGGCGGGTGGCGTTGCTTCTCCGGGCAGGCGTCCGTTCAGGATTGAGGCGGCGGGCTTTGTTCCGTTCAGAGAGTAGGCGATGACTTCATCGCTGAGAAGAGGCGCGCCGATCAGACCGCCCCCGGTAGCGACGACGGCTACATATTGGTTGCCGCGTGTGTCAGCATAGGTGATGGGTGTGGACTCGGCTGCGGCGGGAAGTCCGACGGTCCATATTTCCTTGCCTGTTTTTTCATCGAAGGCGCGGAAGCGGGCGTCATCTGTGGCTCCGATGAAGACGAGGCCACTGGCGGTAACGATGGCCCCGCCGAGGCCGGGCCGGCCGGTATTCTGCTTGCCTGCGGGCAGACTGTCGGTGACTCCGAGGGTAGAGCGCCAGGCCATCTCTCCGGTATTGACATCGACTGCCACCAATTGTCCCCAGGGAGTCGGCGTGCATGGCAAGTGGTTCGTGGGGTCCCAGAAGCGCTGAAGACCGGCGAGCGGGCCGGAGTTGACGTAGCTGCCGTCCGGATTGCGGATGATCCGCATCGGCTGCGCGAGGTTGTTGACGTTGACGATGAAGAGGCCGTGTTCGGGATCGAATGCGCCGCCGTAGTAGTTGACGCCTCCCTGCGTGCCGGGCATGGGGACGGTATAGCGGTTGAGCTCCGTGGGAGTGTATTGCACTTCGCCCAGCAGCATGTTGTTGTCGTCTACATATTTCTCGCACCAGGTTTTGTGCTCGGGCGTATCGCTGTAGAGATTGGTGCGACTGAGCGTGGTCTGCGAGAGCGGTTCAGGCAGAACGGGAAAGGGCTGAGTGGGCGATGTCTGCTCGCCGGGCACGTTGCTTTTGGGAACGGGCCGTTCCACCACGCCGTAGATCGGCTTGCCGGTGATGCGGTTGAGGATGAACATCAATCCGTTCTTGTTGACGGTGGCGACAGCGGGAATGACTTCATTGCCGCGCGTCACGTTGAATAGCGTTGGAGGCGATTCCGCGTCTACGTCCCAGATGTCGTGATGAACAATCTGGAAATACCACAGCAGCTTGCCCGTATCGGCATTGACGGCCACAAGCGAAGAGCCGAAGAGATTGTCCCCAGGGCGATCGACGCCGACGCGATCGTTGTTCGGAGCGCCGAAGGGCATGTAGAGAATGCCGCGTTGCTCATCGACGGTCATGTAGCCCCAGACATTTACGCCGGAGCGATTCTTCCAACTGTCGCCTCCCCAAGTGTCGTGCCCGGTCTCTCCGGGAAGCGGCACAGAGTGGAAGGTCCAGACCAGCTTGCCGGTCTTCGCGTCCCAGGCACGCGTGTCGCCCGCCGGGCCCAGGCCTCCGTTCTTGCCGCCGGGACCTTCGCCGGGACCTGCTCCTGTGATGATGAGGTTCTTGTAGATGACAGGCGGGGAGGGCAGGATGTAGCTCTTTTCCATGCCGGTCTTCATCACTTCGGGCGTTTTCAGGTCAACCATTCCGTTGACGCCGAAATCTGTGTTGAGCTGACCTGTTGCTGCGCTGATGGAGTACATTCTTCCATGGCGCGTGCCGAAGATGATTGCTGGGCCTGCGCCTTCTCCGCCGGGCCAGTATGCTGCTCCACGCAGGGAGGCGTTGTCGCCATCGGGAATCGTGAAGACCCATTTCTCCTGGCCGGTAGCCGAATCCAATGCGACTATGCGGCTGTAGGGTGTGACCACATACATGGTCTGACCGATCACAAGCGGCTGGTCTTCGGAAGGATGGAATCCTGATTTCGCGCCCGTTTTCATTGTGGGCTTCATGTGGTAAACCCAAGCGATTTTCAAATCACGAACATTTGCGGGCGTGATCTGGGTCAGAGGCGAATACCTGGTGCCCCCAGGATCATGGCCGACCATCGGCCAGTCTGTGGATGCGGCGCTTTGATCTCGTCTGCCTGAGGCAAGGAGCGGTAGGAACAGAGGCAGGCAGAGTATTGCGATCCACGCTGTTTCCTGGGGCCCGTTAATTTTCGCGAAGGCTGGTTTTCTGATCACGGTTGTTCGCAGCATGCCTGTTGGCAATTGGAGAAGAAAACTTTGTATATCAAGCTGTGGAATTGAGTGTCAAAAGGCTCAACCCGGATTGGAATTTTTTGTAATGTCTCAGTTTGAAATTCGGGTTTCGACCCAAGCGGACCTCTCGAGTCGGCGCAGTCCGTCGGTCGAGTGGCGGATTAAGCGGGAACGTACGTCAGCCTAATCACGTCCTCGCCAATTCGATCGCTGGCCACAAGGCGAAGCCGCGGCCGGGGGCCGGCAAAGAACGGTTGGCCACGACCAATGACGATGGGATGGATGTAGAGTCGATACTCATCAATTAGACCAAGGTTGGTCAGGCTTCCTGCCAGGTTTGGTCCGGCAACGTCAATCTCCCCGTCCAGCCGGACCTTCAACCCACGTATCACCGATTCGAAGTCATCCCCGATGAGTGTGGCATGGGGGCCGACCGACTTCAACGAGCGCGACACAACCCACTTCCGCTGGCTTCGCCACACCGCCGCGAAGTTGCGGTCCTCCGCATCCCAGTCCGGTTGGTCGTCGTCCCAATAACGCATGATCTCGTACATGCGGCGACCGTACACTGCCCCTGTCAGGCCGCGCGCCTGCTCGATGAAGTGACGAGAGAGCGCGGGATCGGGTGGCCCGATTTCCATGTGGTCGACGTAACCGTCCAGGGACTGGTTCAATGCATACACAAGCTTCGCCATGGTACAAAAACCTCCATCCCAGATTCTTCAGAATAGATTAAGCCGACGTTGCACAGGGCTGAGGTTAGACACAATCTGCGCGCCGCATCGTCGGTGTGACCAATAACCAGAGGTCCGTTTTCCACCCAAATTAGGATATTTGAAACTGAGACACTACCGAATTTTTCCGTGCTCATTTTCCTCTAGGATTTCGAACTGCTGCTCAGCTCCGCCTCATTTTGTGCGGCAGTCTGATCGAGGATATGCTTAGCGTCGCTTAGGCTTATATCGGTGGGCACGGGCCGGAAGCCAGAGCGAGCTTCATGGTGGTCTTTGCTAACACTCTTGAAAAGAATTACACGCCCGGAAACATGCACGTCCACAAGGTCCGTTTTCCAGTGAGTCGCGCTGACCTGCTCGCGATGAATGCGAAACTCTCCGCCTTTGTCCACGTAGCCGAGCAGACCGTAGCCGAAATCGATGCGATTTATCACCGTTCCGTGCATGGCAACAAAGCGCTTTAGCCGTTGATTGATCTCAATCGTCCCCGCCAATCCATGGAAAACACGCGCCTCATACGTTGGAGGATTAAAAGCGGGATTCGGCTTGAAGCGGAACGTGACGAGGTCGCCAGATGGTGGTCCATCCTGCTCATAGAGAAAGGCATTTGGCATCAGTTGGATAAGCCGCCGCAGACGCTCTTCATCCTGCAAGTGATCTTCGCGGTTTTTAGCAAGGGCGCTGGGGCTCGAGAGGAGATGCTCCAGCCGGTCCTGTTCTCTACGGCTCTCCGAATCAGTGAGTAGCTTTCCGTTCTTTTCAAGAATGCGGAAGATGGGCCCCTGCCTAGTTTCGACCTGCCGCTTCTCGAAGCTGTTCTGCCCGATCTTCTGCTCAATGTCATAGCTCCAGAAGCTATTGCGCTCGCGATCCTGCAATTCATTCCAGGCAACGTCCTTGATGAGTTGTTGTTGAGAAGAGTCTGCCGCGGCTTGCACCACGCCTGCGGGAACAAGCAACAAGCAGGAGACTGCGAGAAACACAATGGCCCGGGAAAACCACATCATTTCCTCCTGTCTTAAGTATTGATGCTGCGATTGTGCGGCACACTGCCTCGACCCGATATAAAAATCCGGCCAGTTTTGCTCACGTTAAGACGCAGTCCCAAATTAGTAACTCCGCTTGCTACACTGGTGCCATGTTGGATGAACTTACATTCCGCAGGCATGCGGATGCTGCTATTGAGTCTCTCAAGAAAAGCTTAATTGCCGCTGAAGAAGAAGGAGGCTTCGAGGCAGAGGAACAGAATGGCGTGCTCAATGTTGTCTTCGATGAGCCGCCCGGAAAGTTCGTTATTACTCCTAACACACCTGTGCGTCAGATATGGATTTCGGCGTTATCTACCAGCTTCAAGCTTGATTGGGCAGATGAAGCGCAGGGCTTCATCCTCCAAAAAGACGGCACGCTACTGAAGCCGCTGATCGCGCGCCTTATCAACCAGCATCTCGGGACAGATTCCGTAACGCTGCAATAACAGGCCCACCGGATGGGAAAGACCTTTTCAGTCGCCATCATTACCAGGAACGAAGAAGCCAATCTGCCGCGGACGCTGGAAAGCATTCGTTGGGCAAATGAGATCGTCATTGTCGATTCCGGCTCGACGGACAGGACTGTCGAACTAGCTTCAGCATTTGGCGCGAAGATCATCCGCGAAGAGTGGCGAGGATTTGGAAAACAGAAGAACCTGGCCATTGAACACTGCACCAACGACTGGGTGCTCTCGCTCGACGCTGATGAAGTCGTAAGTGAGAAGCTTGCGCAGGAAATTACGCAGCTTCTTGAAGGAACGCCAGATGTGGATGCCTACTTTGTGCCGCGACGCAATCTCTTCCTTGGCCGCTGGATCCGATATGGCGGCTACTGGCCTGATCCCAAGCTACGGATTTTCCGCAAAGGGGCTGCATGGTTTGAAGAGCGCGCCGTGCATGAGACGGTACAGTATTCCGGCCCGACGCGTACTCTGGACGGAGAGTTGATCCATTATGCCTACCCCAGTCTCGACAACTACATCGAGCACATGAACCGCTACAGCACACTTGGAGCCGAGCAGGTTGTTGCTCAAAACAAAACAAGCCGAGGCCTGACTGCGTTCGTGGGGAATGTGTTGCTTAATCCTGCGGCGACATTTTTCTACAACTATGTTCTTCGCCTTGGCTTCCTCGACGGGCGCGAAGGGTTGCTGCTGCATCTGTATCACTCGGGTTATGTGAGTTGGAAATATGCCAAGGCCTGGAAGTCGACGAAGAGCTAGCGCATTGCCAGCCATGGCTGATTTCGCCTATGCTGAAACGTTTTGTTGCCAGAGGTGATTTTTGCCTGATGCACCGCCAACTAATTCGTCGACATCAAATGCTTCCGCCGAAAAGGAGCGGTGGGAGGAGCAGACGCTCAATCCTGCACTGAAGAAAGCTTCGGAAAGGCCTATTGGCGCTGCCACAGGCGGCAATCTCGACGAGAAGGGCCGGGCGCGTTTCACCACTATCTCCGGCGTGCCTATCAAGCGCTTGTACACCGAAGCCGATCTTTCCAATGGATGGGAATCCAACCTCAATCTTCCGGGCGAACCACCCTATACGCGCGGCATCCATCCTAATGGCTACCGCGGCAAGCTGTGGACAATGCGGCAGTTTTCCGGCTTTGCTTCGCCGGAAGAAACCAATGAGCGCTACAAATATCTGCTCGCCAACGGAGGCAGCGGCCTCTCCGTCGCTTTTGATCTGCCCACGCTCATGGGCTGCGATTCAGACGATCCACGGAGCGAGGGCGAGGTCGGCAAGTGCGGCGTGGCCATCGATTCTCTTGAAGACATGGAGACGCTTTTCTCCGGCATCAACCTCGAACAGACCACCGTCTCGATGACCATCAACTCGCCTGCGAGCGTCATCTGGGCCATGTATCTTGCGGTCGCTGAACGGCAAGGCGCGGACTGGAAGAAAATTTCCGGCACGCTGCAGAATGACATCCTGAAGGAATACATCGCGCAAAAGGAATACATTTATCCGCCTGTCCCTTCCATGCGCCTTGTCATCGACACCTTTGAATTTGGATCACGCTACACGCCTCGATTCAACCCCATTTCGATTTCCGGCTACCACATTCGCGAAGCCGGATCGACGGCGCAGCAGGAACTTGCCTTCACACTCTATGACGGCATTGAGTATCTGGAATGGGCGCTGCGGCGCGGCCTGTCTGTCGATGACTTCGCGTCCCGGCTGAGCTTTTTCTTCAACTCGCACAACGACTTTTTTGAAGAGATCGCCAAGTTTCGTGCGGCGCGCAAAATCTGGTATCGGGTGATGACTGAGCGCTTCGGCGCGAAGAATCCTCGTTCTACGTGGATGCGATTTCATACGCAGACCGCTGGAGTGTCGCTTACCGCGCAGCAACCGAAGAACAACATCGCCCGCGTCGCCATCCAGGCGCTGGCTGCGGTGCTCGGCGGCACGCAATCACTGCACACTGATGCTTACGACGAAGCCCTGGCGCTGCCGACAGAAGACGCTGCCCGCATTGCGCTGCGCACACAGCAGATTTTGGCGTATGAGTCCGGAGTTGCAGATGTAGTCGATCCGCTCGGCGGCTCATATTTTGTCGAACGCCTGACGCTCGATATGGAGAAGGCCGCCTTCGACTACTTCGACAAGCTCGACGCCATGGGCGGCATGGTGCGGGCCATTGAGCACGGCTTCCCGCAGAAGGAAATTGCCCAGGCCAGTTACGACTACCAGCGCGCCGTGGAAGCCCGCGAAAAGATTATCGTCGGCGTGAATGAGTATGCGGTGGACGAGCCGCCGCCGGAAATTCTCTACATCGATGAATCAGTGCGCGAGGCGCAAACGGCAAAACTGAAGAAGCTGCGCCGTGAACGCTCTAACGATGCGGTAGCCCGCGCGCTGCTGGACCTTTGCCGCGCGGCTGAAAAGGAACCAGCGGCGGTTACAGATGGAATTTCCTCAGCGAACACTATGCCTTTTCTGCTGGATTGCGTAAAGGCCCATGCGACCATCGGCGAAATCTGCAATGCGCTGAAGAAGGTCATGGGAACCTACGAAGAAGCCGGTATCGCCTGATCGCGATAGTTTCTTAGCTGTAAACGTGCTACAAATCGCCTATGGGTGATGACCAGAAAATGAAACAAGAGCCGCCGCGCGATGGCGAGCCAATTAATCTAAAGCAGCTTGCCGCAATTCTTCAGCTCTCTCAGACCACTGTCTCACTGGTGCTGAACAATTCCCCGTCTGCTAAGTCAATCCCGGCGCGCACGCGCGAGCGCGTGCTCCAGGCTGCGCGAAAATATCACTACCGCCCGAATTATTTTGCCCGCTCGCTGCGCAAAAACCGCAGCATGTCGATTGGCGTAATGGCGCCGGACCTCAGCGAAGGCTACTTCACCATGGTCATGAACGGCGTGGAAGAGTACCTGATGCGCGCACAGTATTTTTATTTCACTGCCAGCCACTATTGGAACCAGGACCTGATGGTTGAGTATCCCCGTATGCTTGCCGAGCGCGCTGTTGACGGCTTCCTGCTCCTGAACACGCCATCGGAAATCCGCAGCCCGCTGCCGACTGTTGCTGTCTCCGCTCACAACAATTCGCCAGGTGTCACCAACATTGTCCTGGACCATCTGAAGGGAGCCGAGCTCGCACTACGTCATCTCTATGATCTCGGTCATCGCAAAATTGCCTTCGTGAAGGGCCCCAACATCATCCCCGACACGGAGTACCGCTGGCGCTCCATCCTTGAAGTAGCGCGGCAGTTGAACATCAAGGTGCAGGCAGACCACTGCATCCAACTCGACGCGGACAGCTGGTCGCCGGGAGTGGGCTACGAACCGATGCGCGACCTGCTGGCTCGTGCGCGTGACTTTACTGCCATTTTTTGCTTCAACGATATTTCCGCGATTGGCGTGATTCGCGCTATCTACGACGCCGGCCTGAAGGTGCCTGAGGACATTTCTGTCATTGGCTTCGATGACATTATGAGCGCCGCATATCACAAACCAAGCCTAACGACTGTGCGTCAACCATTGCGCGATATGGGGCGTGAAGGCGTGCAGATCCTCCTGGACATGATTGCAAACCCTGACAAGCAGTTCCCGGAAGAGATTATGATGCAGCCGGAGCTGATTATTCGCGAATCGACTGGAATTGCCGCCGCGCTACGAAGCAAACGCCGCGCCTGAAACTACTTCTTTTTATCGTCCAGTTCGCGCCCGATGCTCTCCAGTATCGCGGCGCCGGCGGCGAGCGCGCGCCTGCTTTCTTTCGAGCGAAACCGCGCCAGTACTGTCAATGTAGAAGGCGTCTCATCGGCGTCCGCCTGGCTGATCGCACTTGGCAGGGCGGTTGAAATGCGGTGCAGCATGTCAGGATCCATGGAGCCAAGAAGCTTGCCGAATAACAGTAGATTACGAATGGCCCGCACAGGCTCCGGCTGGATCAGCATATCGACAGACCGCTTCACAATGTCATCACTCGCACCTACCGCGCCGCGCAATAGGTCCAACGTTCCAGAATCATGTAGCTTCTGAAGCAGGTCATACAGTGACAGCAATGCATCGGCGTGTTCGATGGGAGCGCTGTCCAAGCGGCGCTGTAATTGCTCACGCGCATCACGTGGTTGCGGTTTCATCTCAATTGGCTTGGCCATGCTTGCTCCTGGTTACCTCTTCTGTATCTGGACCAGCCCATTGCCCGGCATTTTGTAGTCCGCCCGCTTCCATTTGCGCTCGACTTCAACACCGCTCTGCGGAGTGGGCTTGCCATAGCGAAAATTGATCCGCGGCAATGGATTCTCGCCATGCCATGGCAGCGCCTTCATCTTCACCGCAGTTTCCTTATATGCGGGCGTATGTGTTTTGCGATCGGTAAAGTCGCCAGTCAACAGATTTACGGGTTTATCCGGCGAATTCAATGGCATGTAAAGCTGGTTTCCCTTCACCCGGTCCGTCACCAAGATCCGCGTGCGAATCTCGCCATTGCGCGAAGTAACATCGACCCACTGCCCCGTAGTGATGCCGCGCTCCTCAGCCAGTTCCGGCGATACTTCCACAAAGCGGTTCGGGGTTTCTTCATTCACTCCCGCAACTCGATAGGTCATATTTCCTTCGTGGAAGTGCTCCAGCAAACGGCCATTGTTGAGGTGCAGGTCAAATTCGCCGTCCACCACCTCGCATGGCGGAATCCATTCCATGGGATAGAAGTTCGCCTTGCCATCCGGGAAATTGAACTTCTCCGTATAAAGCAGCGGCTGGTCCGTGCCGTCTACCGCAACCGGCCATTGCAGTGATTTATAGCCGGCTAGCCGGTCATACGTCACGCCGGCAAACATCGGCGCCAACGAAGCCGACTCGTGCATGATATCGGCTGGATGCTTGTAATTCCATTTCGCTCCCAGCCGGTTCGCGATCTCCTGAATGATGATCCAGTCGGGCTTACTCTCGCCAAGCGGCTCAAAAACCTGATAAAGGCGCTGAATCCTCCGCTCAGTACTGGTGAATGTTCCATCTTTTTCCAGGCTGGGACTAGCAGGCAGCACCACATCGGCAAAGCGGCAGGTCTCGCTGAAGAAAATGTCCTGCACCACGAAAAAGTCCAGCATGGAGAAGGCGGCGCCGACGCGGTTCGCATTCGAATCGGCGCTGTACATATCTTCGCCAAACAGGTAGATCCCTTTCATTTTGCCGTCATGGATCGCGTTCACCATTTCGTGGTTATCGAGACCTTTGTTCGTTGGCAGACTCACGCCCCAACCCTGCTCGTAGCGCTTTCTCGCTTCTTCGTCTTCAACCTTGTCGTACCCGGGATAATAAACAGGCATGCAGCCGAAATCACTCGCTCCCTGCACGTTATTGTGCCCGCGCAGCGGATAGGCCCCTGTGCCCGGCCGCATGTAATTCCCTGTTGCAAGCAGAAGATTCGAGATTGCCGTCGAAGTGTCCGAGCCGCCGCAGTGCTGCGTTACGCCCATTGCCCAAAGGATGCAGACTGACGGCGCCGCCGCTATCTCCTCTGCGACGGTGACCAGCGTCTCTACCGGTATGCCGGTCACCTGTGCCGCAAACTCCAGCGTGAAAGGATCCAGGCTTTTGCGATACTCATTTACTTTGTGAACCCACTGCTCGATGAAGTCCATCTTCGCCTTGCCATGATCGAAGATGTATTTTGTCACCGCCGAGAGCCATACCAGATCGGTGCTCGGCTGCGGTTTGATGTGAATGTCCGCGCGTCGCGCCATCTCGTGCTCGCGGAGATCAGCGACGATCAGCTTCTGTCCATGCAGTTTGTGTGCGCGCTTAACACGCGTCGCCAGCACCGGATGGCTCTCCGCCGTATTGCTGCCGATGATGACAACCAATGAAGCCTGGGCAATGTCGCTCATCGATCCAGAATCGCCGCCATATCCCACAGTCCTCCATAAACCGGAGGTGGCAGGCGACTGGCAATACCGCGAGCAGTTATCGACATTGTTGGTCCCAACAACCGCGCGCGCCAGTTTCTGCATCAGATAGCTCTCTTCATTCGTACATTTGGACGAAGAGATGAATCCCAGCGCATCCGGCCCATGCGCCGTCTTGATCTCGCTCAATCGGCGGGCTACCAGATCCAGAGCTTCATCCCAGCTTGCTTCGCGAAAACCATCGCCTTCGCGGATCAGCGGCTTCTGCAAACGGTCAGGATGGTTCACGAAATCCCATGCGAATTTTCCTTTTACGCAGGTCGAGATGTTATTCGCCGGTCCCTCGCTCGGTTCAACTTTCAAGATGTGCCGGTCCTTCGTCCACATATCAAACGTGCAGCCCACGCCGCAGTAGGTGCAGACCGTCTTCTTCTTCTTTACCCGAACGTCCCGCATGGCCGCTTCTGTCGCGGAAAGCTGCAAAATCGGCCCATATCCGATCTCTGGCTCAATGCCCTTAACGAACTTGATCATTCCGTTGAGCGCATCCATCGGCAAGTGTGTGAAATAGCCTGCCTCGCCCAGCATCGACTTTTCCATCAGAGCATTGCAGGGACAAACCGTGACGCAGTGCCCGCAACTCACGCAGCTTGATCCGCCAATCTGCTCGCCGCCATCCCACAGCACGCGCGGATGCTCATCTTCCCAGCGAATTGAAAGCGTCTCATTCACCTGCACATTCTGGCAAGCTTCCACGCAGCGCCCGCACAGAATGCACTGATCCGGATCGTAGCGGTAGAAGGGGTTCGAGAAATCTTTTTCATATGGCTTCGGCTTGTAAGGATGCTGCTGATGCTCGACCTTCAGCATTGCCGTCGTGTTATGTACCGTGCAGTTGCCGTTGTTGTTGTCACAGACCGTGCAGTAGAGCAGATGGTTGCCGAGGATGCGGTCGAAGGCTTCGTGTTGCGCTGCCTGCGCTTTGGCTGATTCCGTCTCGACCTTCATCCCTGGTGTGACTTTTGTTCCACACGAGCGCACCAGCTTGCCGTCAATCTCGACCATGCAGGTATCACAAGTCTGGATCGGGCCGAGGTGGTGATGGTAACAGACCTGCGGCACCTCTTTGCCTGTTCGATTGATTGCGTCGACGAGATGCTCGCCTTCGAAAGCTGCCGCCGGCAAGCCATCAATCGTAATTTCGCACGAGGGAAGATTGGCAGACGGTTCAGGCAGAGTGGAAACCAAATGGCCGGAAGAGGTTTCGGCAGCGCGCATGATTGTGTCCTTTACGACTTGGATGCAACGCAAGGCAAACGCTGCTGCCTAAGTTGCTGGCGCCGTGAGGATATCAACAGAAGCCATGCTGCGGCAAAGCTAGGCGCCGTTTTCGGGCTCAAGTATTTGCAAATCGAGTGTCGGCTCCAGCAGACAATCCAGCTTTGCAATCTTTTCGAGCGCTTTCTTCAGCGGGCCGGGCGGACACGGTTCCACAATCACCACAAACGGGAGATTCTCCTTCGTGTGTCCGGGCTTTTGTAAAATAGCGTGGATGTTAATCTCCTGCTCGGCGAGCGCGCCGGCAATCTGGGCAATAATGCCAGGGCGGTCTTTCACCACAAAGCGAATGTAGTGCCGCAGCAGGAAATCGCCGCTGACACCAATCTTCCGGCTCGGCAGGCCGACAGCACAAGAGCCGTGCGCAATGGCAAGCAGATCGGAGATGACCGCTACCGCCGTTGGATTTCCGCCCGCGCCGTGACCGGAAAAGACCACATCACCGCCGTATGCTCCGCCCACGAGCACCATGTTCTCTGTACCGTGCGACCACGCCAGCGGAGAAGCCTGCGGCACCAGCATCGGCCCCACGGTTGCGAGCACTTCGTCATTGCGCAATTCCGCACGCGAAATCTGGCGAATGGTGCATCCCATTTCGCGCGCATAGGCGAAATCTATCGCCGCGATTTCAGTAATCGACTTCGCCGGAACATCGCCTACGGTCACATCTGCACGAAGCGCAATGCGGGAAAGAATGACCAGCTTGGCACGGGCATCGAATCCGGCTACATCTTCCGTAGGATCAGCCTCGGCATAGCCGAGCGCCTGCGCTTCTTTCAGCACAGGAGCAAACTCGGCTCCGTCTTCCATCTTGCTCAGAATGAAATTGCAGGTGCCGTTCAGGATTCCTTCAATGCGCGTGATGCGGTCACCCGCCAGTCCCTGCTGCAGGCCAGGGATCACCGGCACGCCGCCCGCAACCGCTGCGCCATAAAACAAATGACAGGCTTTGCTGCGCGCCAGCTTGTCGAGCGCAATGCCATGTTCGGCAATCAATTTCTTGTTGGCTGTAACGACAGACTTGCCGGCTTCGAGAGCGCGCCGCACCCACTCGCCTGCGGGATCAAGCCCTCCGGCAAGTTCCAGTACGATGTCCGCATGCGATGACAGTACGTCTTCCACATTTTCGGTCCACTGCACGCTTGACGGAACCCAATCTACCCGCTTGCGCGCTACATTGCGGTTGAAGATGTGCGTCAGTTCCACGCCCGCAGGCTGCGAATCGAAGAGAATGCGCGCCACTGAGCTGCCTACCGTGCCAAATCCAAGAATCGCCACCTTCATCTTTGCCGCCTGCGCGTCAGACACTATTCCTGCTCTCCTAGTCTGGTTGAGTTGATAGGGGATAACTGACTTCCATCTTACCGGAAGGAATGAAGAGAGTAGCTCTACGCTCCCCGTCGAACGATCCACGACTCGTTTTCCGCGACTTCGGAACGCTGCGGCGCATCCCGTTCAGGCGAAGCAATCGGAATCCGCACCTCGGCCTGGCAGCCAATAACATCCATGCGGTTCCGCAATTCCAGTGAGCCACCATGCGCTTCGGCAATCTGCCTCGCCAGCACCAGACCAACGCCTGTGCCGCTCTTCTTCGTCGTATAAAACGGAACGAACAAGTTGCTGGGGTTCGTCAGACCCGGCCCATTGTCCTCGATCAAAATGGAAACCATGTCGCCCGCGCTCCGGCTGCGAATTCTCACCGCAGGTTTGCTTACCAATCCTGCCTCTTCGCGCTCGTCCACTGCGGCATCAACCGCATTTTTGACGAGATTGATCAGCAGTTGCTCCATCTGGTCCGGATCTGCTTTCAGGTTTACAGGCTGCGTGTCTTCCACTTCCACGACAAGCCGCGTTTCTAGCCCGGCAACCCTATCCAGCAGTGGCGAAAGCGGTACCCGCTTCAGCACCGGAGCTGGCAGCGTTGCCAACTGTCGGTATGCCTGCACGAACCTGTTCAGCGCCTCCGCCCGGCTCTCAATCACGGTCAGCCCACGCTCGAAGCTGGCTGCATTCTCAGGCGGCAATTGCGAAATCCGCGAACGCAGAGTCTCCGCAATCGACTTGATCGGCGCCAGTGAATTACTCAGCTCATGCCCCAGTACGCGAATCAGCCTGCGCCATGCCAGCCGCTCCTCCTCGCGCAGCGCAGCGCTTACATCGGAAAGCACCAGCAGCGTGTGCGGCACGCCGCGCTGACGGAAGCTGCTGCGCCGAACCATCCACCGCGCCTGCTGTCCCTGGTCTGCAATCGTGGTGATGCCTTCGTCCGGCTCATCCAGAATTTTGCGCAAACCAAGCTCGTCGGCGGTGCGTCCGAGATCGCGTCCGGCAACCAAATGCAGCACACGTTCCGCCGCCGGATTCACGACCCGCAGCGCACCCTGCTCATCAAAAGCCAGCACTGGCGCATCCATCTCAAGGATCACGCGCCGCAGCAGCGCGACGGCTTCCAGCGCACCCAGCCGTTGCGACTGCAGGGCGTCAGCCAGCTGATTGATTTCAATCGCCAACTCCCCCATCGAATCCTGCGGAGTCGCGCCGCGTGCGCGAAATGAGAAGTCCTCTTCCCGCAGTGCGGCCACCACGTTGGCCAGCGTCTGCAGCGGACGCACAACCTGTTCAAGGAAGATAGACGCCACCAGCAGTACGACAAGCGCCAGTGTGGTCAGCGACCCAATGATAAGCGAGAGGGAGACATGCTCGATCCAGAGCAGGACCGCGCAGAGCGCAAATACAGGCACGCACAGCGATGTAATCAGCAGCTTCATCCGAACCTCGAAGCTGAACCCCTCGCGCGGGATTTTGCTCGTGGCCGCCGTTCTCCTGTGGTTGTGGTCGCGCCTAGATGCCATACTTCTCCATCCGCCGGTACAAGGCGCCGCGGCTCAGGCCAAGCGCCTCGGCAGCCTGACTCACGTTGCCATTGGCGCGAGTCAGGGCCTTGCGGATGAGAATACTCTCTACGGATTCCAGGCTCATATCTTCAAGCGCCTGGCTGGATGCGCGCGTCTGGTTCAGGCCCAGATCGGACGCTTCAATTCTGTTACCGCGCGCCATGAGCACGGCGCGCTCAATGGTATGGTCAAGCTCACGCACGTTCCCCGGCCACGGATATTGCAGCATCACCTGCAATGCCGCAGGATCGATGCCTTCCATCTGCTTTCGGTAACGCGATGCGTAACGGTTGAGAAAATGCGCAGCCAGCAGCGGGATATCTTCGCGGCGATCGCGCAGTGGCGGCAGATGAATTTCGACGGTATTGAGACGGAACAAAAGATCACCGCGAAAGCGTCCCTGCTCGACTTCAGCATGTAAATCGGCATTCGTTGCAGACAGCACACGCACATTCACGCGCCGCGTCTTCGATGAACCGACGCGCTCCATCTCGCCGGTTTCAAGCACGCGCAGGAGCTTCGCCTGCTGACGCATAGGAACGTTGGCAATCTCGTCCAGAAAAAGTGTTCCGCCGTCAGCCAACTCAAAGCGCCCGATACGCTCCGCACGCGCATCTGTGAAAGCGCCCTTCACATGGCCGAACAATTCGCTTTCGAACGTGCCTTCCGGCAGAGCGCCGGTGTTGACGGCCACCAGCGAACGCGTAGCGCGCTGCGACAGCCCATGCAGCATTTGCGCTACCACTTCCTTCCCGGTTCCATGCTCGCCTGTAATCAGAACGTTGGCGTCCGATGGTCCAATGCGCGTGATCGTGCTCAATACGGGCTGCATGACAGGGGCGGTCGCAATCAGATCGGGGAGGTTTGCCCCGCGCAGCATCTGGTTCTCGGCTTCCAGCCGGTATGCGCGCTTGACTGCGTGGTGCAGGTCGATCTGCGTGCGCAGGATAGTGAGCAGGCGCGCATTGTCCCAGGGCTTCGGAATGAAATCGCGCGCACCGCGCCGCATTGCTTCCACAGCGACTTCAACGTTGGCCCATGCCGTCATCACAATTATCGGAACGTGGCTGTCGAGCGACTTGATCTGTGTCAGCAGGTCAAGACCTTCCTTGCCGGAAGTCGTATCGCGCGTATAGTTCAGGTCGACCAGCAGCGCGTCAAACGAGCCGGACTGCAGCGCCTCCAGCACCATCATGGGCGAACGCACTTTTTCCACCTGAAAGCCTTCCGGCTCCAGCAGCAGTTCCAGCGCATCCAGAATATGAGGCTGATCGTCGGCAATCAGCACACGCGGAGAGTGAGCATCGACCATGCTGTTTTCCGCTCCGCCGAGTTGTGATGTGGTGGCCATCAAAGACCTGAGTATATCGTCAGGCTATGGAGTCGAATGTGTTACGACGCCGCTTTTTGCATCATCAATGGAAACACCCATGCGATCGAGCGTCTCACCGGTGGCCCGGTCGATATCCACCTTTCTCTTTTCATATGCAGCTTGTGCTGTAAACAGAGCGGATTCCGCTACGGCAAGGTCGTGATCTGCGTTAAGCGTGTCGAGGCTTGATTTCGATCCCAATTGCTGTTCCTGCTTTGTAACATCGAAGGTCTTCTGCGCCAGATCGCGCGCTTTTTGCAGAGAATCTACGCTGGCGCGCGACTGCTGCAGAGCATATTGCGAGTTGCGCACGTCAAACCGAATATTTTTCTTCTGCTCTTCGAACGTGAGCTGGTTCTGCCGGAATTCCAGCACGGCACGGAACTGATCCGCCTTCGCGATCCGGTTGCGAAGGACGATATTAAGTTGGAAACCAACCTGATACTCTGGCGCCGTATAGTTGAATGTGTTCTGTAGCGTAGTCCCAAAATCGGGAGGAAGCGTCGTCGAGCATTGATCTGGCCCGAGACTGCAATTCGGGTTCACAGGGCCGCCAGCGCCGCTCCCGGCATAGAATCCATAGACATTGAGTTGAGGCAGCAAAGCGTTCTTGATTGCCTTTAAGCCATCCTGCGCAATTTCCATTGCAATCTGATCTTGTGAGACGTCAGGCCGGTTCTTTTCCGCCTCCGCGATCAGCGTATCAATCGGTTTGCCTTCATTTGCGTCTGGTGTTCCGATGAGGTCAAGCGGGACCACCGGCATATCTGCCAGCTGCGGGTCGTCGATCTCCTTGGTCAGGATATTCTTGATCAGCAGTTCGTTCAGCCTAAGCGTAGCCTTGGCAACGGTCAGGTCTCCCTCCCTGGTGGCGACGTCTGCTTGGTCCTTCAGCACCTGCATTGCAGGAATGGCCTGCAACTGCAATTGCTTTTGGTCATCGTCCAGCGTCTGTTGGGCAAAGGTCAGCGAGCGCTCTTTCACCTGCTCGTCCTGGTAGGCACTCACCAGGTCCCAATAGATGTCCTCCACCTGCGAGATAGTCGCAATCGCCTGTGCCTTGAATGCCAAGTTCGTCAATGTTTTGTTTTTCTTGGCGATGCGGATGTAGCGCTCATTTGTGCCAAATCCAAACCCAGCAAGCAGAGGCTGGCTGATGGTGGCCTGGAAGTTCGAAAACAGGTTTGGATTGACGGCGAAGTACGGGCTATTAATGGTGTAACGCTGCCCGATGTAGCCGACTTGAATGTTGGTCCCTAATGGAAACGATTGCGAGTACTGCGACGTAAAGTCAATCGTATTCTGCTTCAGCAACGGCACGCCGACTTGAAAGACATTCGGCTCCTGCTGCGTAGTATGGTCCACGTAAGACTTAACGCTCAGCACAGGGTCGAAGGAATTCACTGCTGTGCCCGAACCAAGCGTTGATTGCACCAGGCCGCCCGCTCCGACTGCCCCTGCTCCGCCACTAGAACTTGGCGCTCCTCCGCCCCCGCCCGTATTGGCCGCATTGAATCCGCCTTGCGTCCCCTGCACTACGCCGGTATTTACGCCGCGGACCTGGCCACCAGCTCTCGTGCGGGCGAGGTCCATGTCGGCGATAACGAGGTTATAGCGGAAGTATGCAAGATCCAGGTTGTTTTCAAGTGCCAGCGCGATTGCATCTTTCAAGGAAAGATAGATCTTTCCATCGCGAATCAGTTGCTCCAGGCGCGGCGAGTTCGTCAGACTGAGCTCCGGCACATCACTCGGCGTATAGGAACGAATCGGATTGTGCGAGTGAGGTATCTCGACGTGGAACGGCACCACGGCAGGAGCCGAACGCTGCATTTGTTCATTCTGCTGGGCAATAGTGGGAGAAGCAGGCTGTTGTTGCTGCGCGCTGGGAGCATCCGGCGGCGTCTGTGTCGTTGGCTGCGAAGGCGCCGTCTGTGCCATGCCGCTCGATGAAACAAGGCAGCAAAGAGCAACTGCCATTAACTGCTGCTGAACCGTGGACCCGCTTTTCACGATGCGCTTACCTCCGCGCCCAGTTCCGGGTGCGCTGTATCCTTCACCATCCAGCCATCGCGCACTTCAATGATGCGGTTTCCATAGGCCGCATTCGCTTCAGAATGGGTCACTTGAATGATCGTCGTCCCCTGCTGGTTCAGTTCGCGGAAAAGCTCCATGATTTCCTTTGCCTGAGTGGAATGCAGATTGCCCGTTGGCTCATCAGCCAAGAGCAGGGCCGGTTTATGAATCACAGCGCGTGCAATACCGACCAGTTGCTGCTGTCCGCCGGAAAGCTGCGAAGGGTACAGGTCCTTCTTGCCCACAATCTGGAACTGGTCAAGTGTATCGGCCACCAGTCCCTGCCGCTCTGGACGTGGAATGTCCTTATAGGACAGCGGCAGGTCAATGTTCTCCTGCACTGTGAGGTCATCGAGCAGGTGATAGCTTTGGAAGACCATGCCAATGTTCTTTTTTGCCAATTCGGCGCGTTGTTTACGATTCATCCGGTGCACCGGTTGGTCCTTGAACCAGTACTCACCCAGCCACTGATCGTCGAGCAGGGCCAGCACATTCAACAGCGATGACTTGCCCGCTCCTGAAGGTCCCATGATGGTGACAAACTCACCTTCCTGAATCTTGAGATGGATGCGGCGCAGCACCCACGTCTGCCCTGCTCCCGTCTTGTAGCTGCGTTCGATATTTTTCAGTTCAATCATGGAGTGTCACTTCCCAACAATGCATTGTCATCCTGAGCGCAATGCGTGTATTTATATTTGTCATCCTGATCGGAGCGCGCAGCGCGTAATCGAAGGACCGCGATTCGCCTCGATTGGCGCAATCACTCAAAATCAGGACAACAATCAGCCGTCAGCGCGGCTTGCTGCCGCGCCTGAGCAATCACAACTGCCAAGAAGTGTTTACCGCGCTTCCAGCACCTGTTCGAGCGCGTCTCCCTCGGCGACAACCTTGCCGTCAAAGAGATGAATGTTCCGCTCGGCATGGCGGGCGAAGCGAGGATCGTGCGTCACCATCACAATCGTCGCGCCGTCCTTGTGCAGGTTCTGCAGCAGTTCCATCACCGCTTCGCCGTTGCGCGAATCCAGGTTTCCGGTAGGCTCGTCAGCCAGCAGGATCGACGGCGAGCCGGCCAGAGCGCGCGCCACCGCCACGCGTTGCTGTTGACCGCCGGAGAGCTGTGAAGGATAGTGCTTCATGCGGTGCGCCATGCTCACGCGCTCCAGTGACTCCTGGACGCGACGCTTGCGCTCCGCAGCCGACATGCCTGTGCGATAGGTCAGAGGCAGCTCAACGTTCTCGTAGACAGTGAGATCGCCGATCAGATTGAAGCTCTGGAAGATGAAGCCGATCTCCTGGTTGCGGATGCGCGAACGCTGCGCGAAATTCAGGTTCTCGACCGCATGGCCGTTCAGCAGATACTTCCCCGCCGTCGGCGTATCCAGCAATCCGATAATCGAGAGCAGCGTCGACTTGCCGCAGCCCGACGGTCCCTGCATCGCGACGTACTCGCCCTTGTTGACGGTGAGATGGATTCCCGAGAGCGCGTGCGTCTCAATCTCGTCCGTGTAGAAGACCTTCGTCAGACCTTCAATGTTAATCAACGACTGCGTATTCTCCATGTCTACCTCGCTCCTCTGCTTTCCCGCTACTCCAAACGAACCTTATCGGTGTTGTCATACCGCGACATGTCCGACAGAATCACCCGGTCGCCTTCCTTCAGACCATCCAGAATCTGAATCTGCGTGACCGAAGCCTTGCCCACCTTCACCTGTACCCGCGTGGCCGTTTTGCCATCGGGATCATACTTGAACAGACTGATCGTGCTGTCCGGGTTTCCAAACGCTGGACGTCCGACGTACAGTACATCCTGCAAGCGCTGCAAGTCGATCGTCCCATCCACGCTCAACTGCGGGACCGCTCCTGGAGGAAGGGCCCCATCAAGCTTTACGTCAACTGTGCGCGTTCCGTTCACTACCGCCGGATCAATTCTTGTAACATGCCCGGGAACAACGCCATTATGTGTGTCGATTTCCGCCGGCTGATCCAGAAGAATGTCATGGGCCTGCGTCTCGGCGATCTTCAGCTGGGCCTTCAACTGGTTCGGCACCACGACCGTTGCCAACGTTGTGCCCGGCGCCACGTGTGCCCCCACGCCCAAAGTATTCGTGTCTGTCCCAGTCGTTGTTGTTTGCTGACCGAGCGAAATCAACACCCCATCTATGCCCGCGCGCACTTCCAGCGCGGCTTTCTGATCTTCTTTCAATTGCAGCATCGCCTTGTCCTGGTCGATCTTTGCCTGCTGCACGTCCAACTGCGTCTGGATTGCCTTTTGATTGATGTTGATCTGGTCGGTCGAAATCTGGTTCTGGGTGGTCAAGGCATCGGCGGAAGTTTTCGACTTGTTGTAATCAATGCCGCTGATTACGCCCAGGTCGTAGCGTTTTTTATCGATCTGAGCCTGCATTTCCGCCTGGCTGTAATTGGAATTGACCAGCGCAGCCGCTACCTTCTTGTCCATCAGGGCGCTATCCAGCGTCACCTGCAGGTTGTGGTAAGCCACCTCGTCGGACTTCAACTGCAGCTGTGCGGTTAGCAATTCCTGATCGAGCTGAGGGTCGGTCAGGTCCATAATGACCGTGTCCGGCGTGACCTTGGTGCCGGGCAGAACGCGGATCCGCGTTACCGTGGCCTCGGTCTGCGCGGGAATCAACCGGATGCTTTCCTCGCTGGGAACCAACGTTCCCAGTCCACGCACCTGCACAATCATCGGGCCGCGCTTGACCGTATCCGGGTACACTACGCTGGCATCCACGCTGGGGGCAGCCGGCTTCAGGCGGTAAACAGCAACCGCTGCTGCGGCAACTGCGACAAGACCAATCGCGCCGATTACGATCTGACGGCGCAGCTTCTTCTTCCTTATATCTGGGCGGGCGATATCCATCAGCTATAGATACTGCAACTACCGCGCCATTTCCCGCCCTGCCATAACTCTCTTTTCTACAAAGAGATGGATCGCAAATCCACCAGGATTCATGCGCTGCAACTGGTCATTTCCGGAACCAACTGTCCGTTTCCGGACAACTCAGGGAGGGACTTTAATAGATCAGCTTGAGCGAAAACTGAATCTGCCGTGAATTATTCGCAGTCTTGCTGATCACCCCAAAACCGGAGCCCTTAATCGTGTTCGACGGCAGACCCATATTCACAATGTTGAACAGATTGAAGAACTCCGCCCTGAATTGCAGATCAACCAGTTCGCTGCCGCTCTTGCGCGTCCCGAACGGCGTGTCCTTAATCATGGCGAAGTCATAGTTGTAGTAGGCAGGTCCACGAAATGTATTACGTCCAAGTGTGCCGAAGCGACCGCTGTTTGGCCCTGTTCCGCCTGATAGATTGATGGGGATATAAAAATATGACGCGTTCGCCTCGCCCTTTCCGAAATAGTCCTCACGAACTTTCCTCGCCGTTGACAGATCGGGCTTGCCAGTCTGATCAGGCCTGTCCGAGCCGTTCGATCCCGCTCCCGTCTGCTGGATGCCGGAATAAATCGTAAATGGCGAGCCGCTGCTGATGCTCGAAATGCTCAGTAGCTCCCATCCTCGCGTAAGCTTCTTTGTCATCGCTTGCAGAAAATCCAGGCTCTCCAGGTGCAGGTCCTGGGCCACGCTCAGAGTGAAAGAGTGCGCCACATCAAAAGTGGAGGGCCCTTTTTCCGGATGCGTATTAAAGGGATCCTGCGGAGCAAATACTACCTGCGCGCCGGTCGATCCCGTCCCGCCCCCAATTACTCCGCTCACGTCATCCAGTGACTTCGACCAGGTGTAGCTCGCCTGCACACCCGGCCCGCCATGCGCAAAGGTTCCGGAGAGCGAGGTCTGCAATGCGTTGTATGTCGAATGTGAAGTATCATCAATCACATTTTCATAACCGAAGCCGCCAATCACATTGCCTGCACTGTCGAACTGCGTGTAGGGCGCATATTCCGGGCTTGCTCCCGGAAACCCATTCGGGAAAATTATGCGCGGAAGCTTCACGCCGGCTGTTCCCACATATGCGGCATCGGCAGTGATATTCCCGAACTGCCGCTCCAGCCCCAGCGTCCATGTTTCCAGCAATCCATTCCCGAAACTTCTATCGATGCCGGCAAGATTCAGCGGTGTGATCTGATGACTCGGTGTCACTGCAGCCAGGTCATGCTCATAACGATCAACGTCAAGAACAGTGTTCGCAGGTACATCCTTTGTATTGCCGCTGGCGAAGATGTCCTGTCCAGAGGTTGAATACGCTCGGGGAAGTTGATCTGGCGTGATCTGGAAACCGTAGTGGAACTGTGCTCCGGGCGCGGCGGTCAGGTGTGGATAGACGACAAACGGCGTTGCCCCAGTCAGGAAATTGTCCTGCCAGATATTTGGCTGAATCGTCATCAGCGAGCCACCTGCGCGAACATGCAGCTTCTCTGTAGCGCGCCAGTCAAGCTGCACACGCGGTTGCCACTCGCTGTAATTCGTCTGGTATCCCGGTTGCGGATTCACAACGAATTGCTGAACGCCAGGTGTCGTGATTGGTAAAAAACCTGAAGTACGCTTCGCGCGTTCTGTAATCGGCGAATACACGTCGTAGCGAAGCCCATAATCCAGCACAAAGCGGGGTGATACCTTCCACGTGTCCTGTATGTAGATCGCGAAATTGTTCCGATTGATGGCCGCCGGACCAATGTGGTCTCCACTGGAAAAGTAAGGCGGAGCGACAGCAACGTTATACGCAAACGGAGTTCCTGTCAGCAGCCCGGAAAGCGTGTCCGGCAGTGGATCGCCCACATGGATATCATGCGTTCCGCTCTGCGAGCGAATATCGACTGGGGAATACGCTGTCCCTCCGCCAAAGTCATATTCTCCATTCGGGCTTGTCCCGAAGTAAGTCGTATCGCGGTTCAGCCGAATCTCTCCGCCGAACTTCCATGCATGACGGCCCGTTATATACGCGAAATTCTGCCGCGCCTGAAAGAGATTTCCATACGCCTGCATTACCGACCCGGCTGCCGAATTGAAGGCCTCAAACAGTCCATCATTGAACCGCACCGCTGGATCAGTGTGGTTCGGCGTCGGAAATCCAGGCGTGGTGCGCGTAAAGCTGATCGACGACTCGAATGAATACTGCGGCGAAACCGTTCGCGAATACGTCAGCACCCCGTTGCGCTGGTGGTCCTTGTACTCCACCGCAAAGCTCGGATCGATCGCCGTCTGGTCTGGATTGGTCGTCGGCCCAGTGAGATTGTCCCAGGTGAAGCGCGCAAAAATCTGCGACTTCTCATCAAGCGTCTGGTCAATGCGAAGCGAAAACTGGTTCGCATTCGTGGTCACTTTCGATGAAGTCGCATAGGTGTGCGCTCCATACGACCCCTGCGGATAGTTGGGCAGCGGATACCGCGCCAGGATGCCAGCCATCTGCGAATCCACCGGTACATATAATGTGTCACCAGGAAATGCGCTGGTATCCAGCCCGGAGCGTTCCTGCGGTGTAGGCACTGCTAGTACCTGCGTCGTCCCCAGCACCTGCCGAAATCCCTGATACTGGCCGAAATAGAACGTCTTCCCGCTTCCGTCATAAAGATGCGGAATCACTACCGGCCCGCCATTGGTAAATCCAAACTCATTGCGCCGGAACGGCGGAATTCTTCCCTCTGTCGGATGGTCGAAGTAATTTCGGGCATCGAGCGCCGAGTTGCGCAGAAATTCAAAGACCGATCCATGAAAACCGCTCTTGCCTGTACGGGTAAGGATGTTCGTGAAACCCGCCGCTCCTCGTCCAATCTCCGCAGGCATCCATCCTGAATTCGACTGGATCCCTTCAACCGCATCCACGTTGAAGTTGGTAAAGGTCCCACCGCCCATTTCCGGGTCGCTCGTGTCAGCGCCGTCCATGGCGAACGTTGCTTCCACTCCGCGCTGGCCGTTGATGGCAAATTGCTGGGTGAAATTCGTCGCGCCATTTGTGTCAGTCATCGTACCCGCTGCAAGCAGCAGAAGCGTGCTGAAGTCACGCTTGTTCAGTGGCAGATCACTGACAGCGCGGCTTGAAAGCTGTTCTCCGCCCGTAGACTCGGATTGCTCTTTCTGTTCCGCGACCGTCAAGTCGCCCTGACTGGACATCGTAACCACTACAGTTACATGATTTGCCGCAAGTAAAACTGGCCTGCTGGCATTGGTCACTTTTCCAGCGGATTCGACTGACAGAGAATAGTTGCCCGAGGGCAGGTTCCGGAAAGTAAAGATGCCAGTCTCTGAAGTGGCCGCGGCATGTTTGTGCCCTTGTTCAACCAGCCATATCGTCGCATTTGGTACCGGCTGACCAGAAGCATCGCGCAGCACCCCGCCCCAAGACGAGATGGCGGCATCCTGCGGCAGTGCGACAGCGCTCAGGGCAACACACAGCAAAAGAACCAGCAGTGCACGAAAGAATCTTCTCAAATCAGTTTTGGGGCAGACTGCCAGCAAAGAGCGGTACCTGTTTTCCTCGGAATATGTGTTGAGAGACGCTTACCTGGAAAGCACTTACACAGCTAAAGGCCCATTATATGGAGATACTCGCTCTCCCGCCTAACCGCAGTGATGAATCGCGCATTCTTGCGGACACAAGACAGGAGATTCACCGCAAACCATTACACTACGAACATGCAAGCCGCGTCCGTTACGCTCGAAGGCACCCTCGTCCGTCTCGAACCACTCAGCATGGATCATCTCGCAGCGCTCTCAGAAGCCGCAAAAGAGCCACAAATCTGGCGATGGTGGACTGACCGGATGGAAACCGAGGATGACATGCGCAGCTATATTCAATCGGCACTCGACGGGGCAGCTGCAGGTGCCGTCATGCCGTGGGCCACGCGCGCGAAAACAGATGGACGCCTCATTGGAGCGACTCGCTTCGCCGACATCCAACCCCTGCATCGCTCTCTCGAAATCGGCTGGACATGGATGAATCCCGCCTATCAACGCAGCGGCATCAATGTCGAAGCGAAGTATCTCCAGCTTTGCCATGCTTTTGAAGAAATGGGGGCACGACGTGTCGCCTTCAAGACCCACCACGAG
>NZ_DASQIX010000020.1:0-25579 GCF_035631355.1 Alloacidobacterium sp. | reverse complement strand
GCCGGGAGTTCTCTCCGAGTTACTTCGGAAAGGCAAACACCGTGGCACAAGTAACGGCAGTGGCGGTGGTGTTGCTGCATCAGCTCACCACTGCTCGCTGGGTTGTGCTTCTTCGTGCCACGGCGCTCGATGCCACGGTGCTGCTCACGGTCGCTTCCGGCCTGCACTACGCGTGGATCGCCTCGCACCGCAGCAGCGCACAAGCCTCCAGTTCGCCACCGAAGTAGGCGAGACCCGGAGCGCCGTTACTCCGGAAGTCTGAGATAGAGTCCCAGGTTTGTTGTTTGAGGTGGCAGAGAGTGCAGCTCTATTGTTGATCTTCCGCCTCTTCCTTCTCGGCAGATTCCTCGATCGCCATATCGTTAAATTCTTCTGAATCAAATACATCTCCGCACTCAAGGCACTCGACAAATTCGGTGTCTTCGTGTCGGGAGACGATTCGAACCCTGGGGTGTTTGCAGGTGGTTAACATCGTATTTGGCACGGCTTGGTCAACTCTTGCCGCCGATTTTACCGAGGTTCTCAACTTTTGCAAACGGCATTTTAGTGAAACTTTTCCGCTCCCTGGAGACTCGGAATCACGCGGAACACTGCGCCAAATCCTCGGATTTGAAAACCCGACAGAAGCGGTCGTATACTGAATACGGACCGAACAAGTCGCATATTATGTTGAAGCTCACCAAGAAGGCCGACTATGGGCTGATGGCGCTGAAGTATCTGGCTGAACGCCCGGATCCGGCAGCCCTGAGCGCCAAGGATATCGCCGACGCGTACGGAATCCCTGCCCAGTTGCTGGCCAAAATCCTGCAGCAGCTTACGAAGAAGGGTCTGCTGAAGTCGCACGCAGGCATGAATGGCGGGTATGCACTCTCAAAACCGGCTCGATCCATTTCGGCTTACGAAGTGATTCTGGCCATTGACGGGCCGTTTTTCATCACTTCCTGCACGAAGGGCGCAAAGGGCTGTGACCTCACGCCGAGTTGCACAATCAAGGAGCCGCTCGCCCGGGTGAATGAAACGATTGCCGGCGTTTTGAAGAGCATCAGCATCCAGGATCTGGCCGAGCATGAACACCCGCCGGGTCATGAGCCCAAACTAGTGTCGTTGACGGTTTAGCAAACTCTCCGCACCGAGCGGAGCTGTAGAAGGATGGAGAGGTCGGATGAGTACTGTTTCGAGCCAGGTTGAGCTTCCCGCGGGAGTCGTGCTGCCTATCTATATGGATAATCACGCGACCAGCCCGCTTGATCCGCGGGTGCTGGAAGCGATGATGCCCTATTTCACTGCGAAGTTTGGCAACGCAGCAAGCCGCAATCATTCCTTCGGGTGGGAAGCCGAGCAGGCCGTTGAAACGGCGCGCGAGCAGATCGCGAAATTGATTGGCGCGACCGCAAAAGAGATCATCTTTACCTCAGGCGCAACAGAGAGCGACAACCTCGCCATCAAGGGCATTGCGGAGATGTATCGCGAACGCGGCAATCACATCATCACGCAGGTCACCGAGCACAAGGCCGTCCTAGACACCTGCAAGCGTCTCGAAAAGCACGGATACCGCGTCACGTACCTGCCTGTGAAGGCCGACGGCTTGATCGACCTTGAAGATCTCAAGCGCGCCATTGACGACAAGACGATCCTTGTTACGATCATGGCCGCGAACAACGAAATCGGCGTTCTAGAGCCCATCCGCGAAATCGGAAAGATCTGCCACGAGAAGGGCATCATCTTCCATACCGACGCCGTGCAGATCGTCGGTAAGGCGCCCTTCAACGTGATCGAAGACAACGTGGATGTCGCCTCGATCTCAGGCCACAAGATCTACGGGCCGAAAGGTGTGGGCGCGCTTTATGTTCGGCGGCGCAACCCGCGCGTTCAGATTTCCGCACAGATCGACGGCGGCGGCCACGAGCGCGGCATGCGTTCCGGAACGCTGAACGTTCCCGGCATCGTCGGCTTGGGCAAAGCCTGTGAGATCGCCCGCGCCGAGATGGAAGGCGAAGCGGCCTATCTGCGCGGCCTGCGCGATCGCCTGCAGAACAAACTCGAGTCCGAGCTGGACTACATCCATGTAAACGGATCGATGGAACATCGTTTGCCCGGCAATCTGAATATGAGTTTTGTATACGTGGAAGGCGAGTCGCTGCTGATGGGCATCAACGATGTTGCGGTTTCCAGCGGATCGGCCTGCACCTCTGCGACACTTGAGCCATCCTATGTATTGAAGGCTCTTGGATTGGGAGACGATGTGGCGCACAGCTCAATCCGGTTTGGGCTGGGACGGTTTAATACCGAGGCCGAAGTGGACTATGTATCGGACAAGGTAATTGATATTGTGCAGAAGCTGCGCGAGCTTTCACCGTTGTATGAGATGGTGAAGGAAGGTATCGACATCACGAAGATTGAGTGGCAGGCGCATTGATTTGAAAGCGCTGCGCGCAGGCGAAAAGGGAAAAACAGATCCTTCGCTGCGCTCAGGATGACAAGTATTTGGTTGTTAAGCAGGAATCGAAGGAGATTCTGACATGGCATATAGCGATAAGGTAATTGACCACTACAACAATCCGCGCAATGTTGGTCAACTCGACAAAGCGAGCCAGGAAGTCGGCACGGGCCTCGTGGGAGCGCCAGAATGCGGCGACGTCATGCGCTTGCAGATCAAGGTGAATCCCGAGACACAAGTGATTGAGGAAGCGAAGTTCAAGACCTTCGGCTGCGGTTCGGCCATTGCCTCGTCTTCTCTGGCGACGGAGTGGGTGAAGGGCAAAACCGTGGACCAGGCGATGGAGATCAAGAACACCGACATCGTGAAGGAGCTTTCGCTGCCTCCGGTGAAGATCCATTGCTCGGTGCTGGCGGAAGACGCGATCCGCGCCGCGATTGGCGACTGGAAGAAGAAGAATGGCGTCAGCGAAGCGGCGAACGCGGCGCAGACGGTTGGGGCGTAGTAGAGGATTTTGCTCTCCCATCCTTTCGTTCCGAAAGGATGGGCACCCGCGGTTTGTGCAACAACTGAGATTGAAGAATGAGTGCTGAACTGACAGTTCTGAATGCCGAGAACCTGATGCCGAACCAGAAAGGCGTGCAGGTGACGGAACGCGCGTTGAAGCGCATCCGCATTGCGATGGCGAAGGAAGGGATTTCGCCTACCGAAGGCGGATTGCGTCTGGGCGTTCAGGGCGGCGGCTGCTCAGGCTTGTCCTACAATATTCGCTTTGATACGCAGCCGCGCGAGCGCGACCGCATTTATCAGTTCGACGACGTGCGCGTCTTCGTCGATCCCAAGTCGTTTATCTATCTCCATGGGATGGTCCTGGATTACGAAGAGACGTTGCTGCGGCAGGGCTTCAACTTTGTGAATCCAAACTCGACGAAGTCCTGCGGCTGCGGCTCGTCATTCTCAGCCTGACGAAGCCGCTCACAGAGAGCGGCTTAAAACTTTTGCATGACTGTTACTGAGCAACAATCCGTGAAGACGGCATGCTGGTCGTGCGGCTCTGTATTGACTACCGGCGCACCGTTTTGCGGTGTCTGCGGAAAGGTGCAGGCTCCTGTTGCCGGCGTGACGTACTTCGATGCTTTCGGATTGACGCGCAAGTTGGGACTGGAAACTGCGAATCTGGAGCGGACGTTTTACAAGTTGAGCCGCAAGCTGCATCCGGATGTATATGCGCAGGCCAGCGAGCATGAACAGCAGTGGAGCCTGGAGCAGACCTCGCTGCTCAATGATGCTTATCGCACATTGAAGAATCCAGTGATGCGCACGGAGTATTTGCTGCGTCTCGAAGGGGTGGAGATAGAGCAGGACAGAAGCGCAGAGAATGGCGCGAAGAAAGAGTCCCGTGTGCCGCCGGATCTTCTGGAAGAAGTCTTCGAGCTGAACATGCAGCTTGAAGAGATGCGCATGAACCGCAAGATGGGCGAGGATGACCCGCAGTTGCGCGGCGATCTGGAGAAAGCGAAGGCGCAGTTCGAGGGCCAGATGGCGGAATCCGACTCGCAGCTGCAGGCGCTTTGGACGAAATGGGACGCGGCGCTCGATGAGGGTGATGAAGCCTCGAAGACAGAAACGAAAGACAAGATGGTCGCGTTACTTGACCGACGCCGTTATGTGCGAAACCTGGTGCGCGACGTGAACGAAGCTTTAGACAATTAGGAAAACGGTATTAGAGACTCGTATAAGCCCAAAGGTAAAAGCACAGGCCTTTAGGCCAGTGAACACAGAGCAGAAACTATCGGGCATTAGCCCAGAAATTTCGATTTTTTAGGAGATGGAATGCCGCTGGTTCGGATTGATGTTGGCGAGGCCGTCAAACGTGAGAAGAAACTACTGCTGGCGGACGCGGTTTACGACGCGATGCGCGCCACCATCGGCATTCCGGAAGGCGACGAGTTTGTCATGCTGACGGCCCATGCCGACGGCGAGTTGATTGCCGATCCGAGTTTCATGGGCATGACGCGCACCGGTGAATTCGTTGTGGTGCAAATCACGCTGCGCCGCGGACGATCGACGGAAAAGAAGCAGGCGCTGTATCGCGAGATTGCGAGACTGTTTGAGGAGCGGACAGCGATTGCGCCGGACAATGTGATGATCGTGCTCACGGAGAACGATCTGGATGACTGGTCATTCGGCAGGGGCGAAGCGCAGTATGTGCTGAACCCGCCGGCGGGCGCGCGATAAGACGAGGACGATTTGGCAGAGCAGAAACAGGAACGGATTGTCGGCATCGATCTGGGTACGACCAACTCGCTGGTCGCCTTTATGCAGGGCGAACAGCCGGTGGTGATTCCTGGCGAGGATGGATCGAACCTTGTGCCCTCAGTGGTTGCGCTGACGGGCAACGGCCAGCGCAAATTCGTCGTCGGCAATGGTGCGCGGCAGTATTTGATTCAGACGCCGGAGCGAGTCATCTATTCCGCGAAACGGCTGATGGGGCGCGGCGTTGAGGATGTGCAGGAAGAGTTGAAGCTCTTTCCGTTTCACTTGGCTGACGATCTCCAGTCCGGTGAGGTGCTGCGCATCAGGCTTGGGGATGCCGAATTCACCCCGCCGGAGATTTCCGCTTATGTGCTGCGTCAGCTCAAGAAAAATGCCGAGCGGTATTTCGGCGCTCCGGTTACGAAATCTGTCATCACTGTCCCTGCGTACTTCAATGACGCGCAGCGCCAGGCAACGAAAGACGCGGGCCGCATGGCCGGACTTGAAGTATTGCGCCTGGTGAATGAGCCGACGGCCGCGGCGCTGGCCTATGGGCTTGATCGCAATAACGAAGGCATCGTTGCTGTTTACGATCTTGGTGGCGGCACTTTTGATATCTCGATCCTTAAGCTGCACGAAGGCATCTTTGAAGTCATTGCCACCAACGGCGATACGCACCTGGGCGGCGACGACATTGACAATCTGCTCATTGCAATTGCTCTCGACGACATTCAGGGCGAGCTTGGGCTTGATCTTCGCACGAGTCCGGAGACGGTACAGGCGATTCGCAAGGAAGTGATTTCGGCGAAGATTGCTCTCTCGTCGGAGCAGACCGCGCGCATCAGCGTTGAATTGCCAGGTGGGCAGAAATATCAGCGCGAGCTGACGCGCGAGGCATTCGAGCAGATCATTCGTCCGGTGATTGATCGCACCATCGAGCCATGCAGGCAGGCCCTGAAAGATGCTGGCGTGACGCCGGAGCAGATCGACGAGGTTGTGCTGGTTGGCGGATCAACGCGTATTCCCGCAGTGCGCTCTCTCACGGACGAAGTTTTTCATCTGAACCAGCGCGGAAAGAAGCCGCACACGGAACTGAATCCCGACGAAGTCGTCGCGCTTGGCGCGGCAGTGCAGGCGAACATTCTCGGCGGCGGATCGACAGCGACAGCAGACATGCTGCTGCTCGACGTGACGCCGCTTTCGCTTGGCATTGAAGCGCTGGGCGGAGTGGTGGCGAAGATCATTCAGCGCAATTCGACAATTCCTGCGTCTGCGACCGAGCACTTCACTACTGGCGTTGACGGACAGGCCAACGTCGCCATCCACGTTCTGCAGGGCGAGCGCGAACTGGCCAAAGATTGCCGCTCGTTGGCGCGATTCGATCTGAAAGGCATTCCGCCAATGTCTGCCGGGCTGCCTCGCATCGAAGTAAAGTTCCTCATTGACGCCAACGGCATTCTGCATGTCTCAGCGCGCGAGCAGCGCTCGGGCAAGGAAGCAGAGATCGAGGTGAAGCCGACATATGGCCTTACCGACGAGCAGGTCGAATCGATGATTCTTGAATCATTCGACTACGCCGAGGCCGATTTTGCCGAGAGGCAACTCATTGAAGCGCGCAACGAGGCGGACACGATTCTGTCCGCGGTCGAGAAAGCCCCGAAACACGCAGCCTGGCAATTTTTAACGGATGATGAGCGCGCGGACATCGAGCAGCTCAAAGTCGAGTTGCTCATCCTGAAACAGCGTGGCGATTTGAAGGCGATACGTGTCGGCACCGAAGCGCTGGACAAGGCCACGCGGCGCTTTGCCGAGCTGATGATGGATGCCGCGGTCTCAAGCGCCATCAAAGGCGAGACGATGGATTCAGCTGGCGATAAGCTGGGCGAGGGGCCGACGGCGCCACATCCATTTGCGCCCGCTGAGATCGGCAAGGATTAGGAACCGTGGTCTTCCACCCTTTCGAAAAAAGCGCGATAGGATGGGGCACCCCGGCAAGGATTAGTCTATGAGTGGTGTGACTACCGAGAAGGAGATTGATTTGAGTACTCCCCCTGCGCCGAACATGGTGCGCGTGACTTTTTTGCCTGAAGGCAAGACCGTGGAATTCGAGTTCGGCACAATGCCCTATGAACATCACGGCAAGCCAATGTCGTTTCTCGATGTGGCGGAAAATTTCGGTATTTTTCTCGATCATGCCTGCGGCGGCGCGTGCGCCTGCACGACTTGTCATGTCTGGATTAAAGACGGCGGGCAGGGCCTGAGCGAAGCCGATGATGACGAGCTTGACCGCCTGGACATGGCCGCCGATCTGCAACTCAATTCGCGGCTCGGCTGCCAAGCAGTTATTACGAAACCGGGAGCTTATGTCGTTGAGATTCCCAAGTGGAACCGGAATTATGTTTCCGAAGGCAAGCCGCTTGCTTTGGCGGAGGAGAAATAATGGCGCGCGAGATTCACTGGACGGATGCGGAAGAGATCGGCATTCAGTTGCAGGAAAAGTTTCCGGATATCGATCCGCTGACGGTCCGGTTCACCGACCTGCACAAATATGTGACGGAACTGGACGGGTTTGCTGATGATCCGGCGAAGTCGAATGAGTCGAAGCTTGAGGCGATCCAGATGGCCTGGCACGAAGAGTACAAGGACGCGCAGGGTTAAATATTCTGATTCGTCATTCTGACGCTGAGGAACGAAGCGGAAGAATCCAGAAGACCTTGGCCTAGGCAAAGAAACAGGAATCTTTCTCGCTCGAAACTTAAGACAGCATTGCCTCTCGAAATATTCGCTGGATTCTTCGTCGCATTGCTCCTCAGAATGACATCTCCTCGTGTTACGACCAGTCAAATGCACCGCGGAATAATTCAAATTCTGCGGCTTTTTCTTTTTCGAAATAGATGGAGAGAATGTCGAAACGTGCTGATGTCTCTGGGATCGGAAGCTGGCGCATGTAGCTGCGGGCCAGGCAGCGCAGAGTGCGGCGTTTATCTTCGTCAACGGCTGCTTCGGCTGTAGCCACATCACGGGTTGTGCGCGTTTTGACTTCTATGAAACAGAGGGTGTCTGTTTCCCATGCAATGAGGTCTATGTCCCCGCGTAGACGGCCCGAGCGCCAGCCGCGGGCAACGACAATGTATCCCTGACCACGCAGGTAGAAGAATGCCGCGAGCTCGCCTCGTCGTCCTGTCACCAGATGTATGGGCTCCGGCGGCCTGCGATGCGCAGCTGCGCCCGCGAATTTCTCAAAGAGACGAAGGCGCGCTGATTCAAACAGAGGCATGGCTGCGCCCATTGTCGCTGGTTCGGACGCAGCCATGATCCATAATTCTGCATGCAGCGTGAGAGTTCGCTAAACTTTAGTGCTGTTTCGCGTTCTCGCGAATGAACTTGCCCAGCAGTTCGTATTGGTCGCTGGCAATATAGTCAACACCATCTTCAAGCGCTGCGCGCCAGCGTTCTTCGGCGGCGGAAAGAGTCCCGAAATTGTAGCTGGAGAACCAGCCGTGGCAGCTCAGGTCCTGCTTGTTGTCCACGCCGTCGAGTGTGTAGAAGCGGATCCATAGGCCATTCTGATGGGCGTGTTCGACCAGCGCGCGCAGGCGGAGATTGTCTTCTTTCGTCCAGTCGCCGGCTTTGTTCTGGCCACCCTTTTCGACAACTCCCCAGGGATTGTTCCACCAGCGGCGATAGTTGGTTGCGCGGCCCGGCTCCAGCACTTCGGGAGCAGCCATAGGGTCTTTGGTATTGGTGTGCGCGGCGCCGAAAACCAGCAGTTTCCCGCCGACGGGAACTTCATCATAGAAGACTTTTTCCTGCGCATCGGATTCGCCGGTGAGCACAAGAATGGGTTTCACATCGAGCGGTTGCGGTGTGGCGGCATCGGCAGTGCGCGGAGCGGTGGTAAGCCAGTCCTGATGTTGCTGCAGCAGCGCAAAGACGGCGCGCAGGTGCTCGGGTTCTTCGGTCTTGAAGTCGAGGTTAAGCGTGATGAGCGGCCAGTCACCGTGGTTGCCGTCGCGCAGCGCCTTCTCAACGATGGGGCGCACACGCTCGAAGAAATACTGCTTCATGGTCGGCGCGCCGGCTTCGGCAGGCAGACCATGGGTCACGATGGACCATGATTTGCCGGTTTTCTTGTCGGTGTACCAGGCGAGGTCCTGCTCGATGGCCAACGGCGTTCCGGCAGAGAGCGCCCGGTCGATACGGTCGGACCACCATTCGAAGTAGGGGTAGCAGTTGTGCGCGTCCATGACGCTGCGGGCGCCGGGATGGGCGGCGTTTTGCGCGTGGAGTGCGGGGGCGAGGAGAAAGATTGAAAGAACGGAGAGTAGGACGGCGGTAGAGCGAGCAAAAAACAGGTTCTTCGCTCCGCTCAGGATGACAGCATCATTTTTCATTCTTGGTTTTCCGTGTGGTTGAGATAAATGGGGTTGCCGAGGAGTACCAGCTTACCTTCCGGCGTGATGACATCAGGACGGAGCCAGTGTTTCTTTCCGTCCGCTGGCAGTGTAAGCGCGATGGTCTGGTCGGACTGTGTGATGCTTCTATCGAGTGCGTCTGCGGATTGGCCATCGAGCAGGAAGCGCAGCTTATATCCAGCGCAGTCAATGACGTGTGCCGATATCTTGATTGTTGAGCCAGACGGGGTTGCGAGCGCGTCGCCCATCAGCGACTTCCGTCCGCCGTCTTCGGCTGAAACATTGAGCAGGCGGTCGCGCGAGGCGCTCAGATCGATGAAGACGTGGCTCTTTCGGATGCCGTCAAGGATCGACGCAACCGAAAGATTGTCCGCGTAGATGACAGTCGTCGGGCTGCCGATGGCGTTCTTCGTTCCGGCGGGCAGCAGCGCATTGTGGTTATCGCTGCCTCCGATGGCAGTCACACGATAACCCTGGTTCAGGTACTTCTCCCAGAAGCTGACTCCGGCGTATTGGCCCTCCTCGTCGCCTCCATTGACGGCTTCGATGGTTGTGATGAGATGCGAGTCAATGGGTTCTTTCGGCGTCCAGCCGCAGCCCATGCAGACTTCGCCCGTTGGCGCGTTGGGATGGTTAATCGAGAGAATTGCGTGCACTTGCTGCGCCTGCTCGAAGAGAACCTGCATCGATGGGAGGGTTGTTCCGACACGGAAATCGACGAAATCAGTGGGTCCGAAGAGATTGGCATGTCCCCAGAAAGTAGTGATTTCGCGCCCGGGAATAAAGAGCAGCTTGTCGAAGTATGGCTGAAGCTCACGCAGCGCGTCGTAGTGTGATGTGGTGTTGTGGTCGGTGACGGCGATGAAGTCGAGTCCGCGCGCCGATGCTGCTTCAGCAGTGAGAAATACCGGGCACGGGACCTTCTTCCCGCCTTGGCTCTGGCAGCTTCCGTCGCTGTGCGCGGTGTGCATGTGCAGGTCCCCGCGATACCATGCCGGACCTTCGCGCAGCGGCGCGTCGGCAAATGACGTAGTTTCGTGTGCGCGGCGGGTGAAAAAGATGTCAGCTTCGTAATGCGATGTTACGTTCTCGCGGATGTTGGGGACGCCGATGATGAGCTTCCATTGTCCCGCCGACAGCGGACCGGGCAGATAGGACGGCGTGGCAATGCTCACGCTGATTGTGAATTGATCTTTGTTGCCGCCGCTCCAGCCGCGAAAACGCTCGGAATCAAAGAGGCCGAGGTCGAGCGTAGTGCGCTGATCTCGCCCGGTATATCGAAATGTAACTGTGATGGATACGATTCCCTCAGGAACGGTGAAGGGCGCTTCGACATACGAATGGTTCTGGCTTCCGGTGACTGTGCCCCTGAGGGTGATGTCGGGCTTGGTTTGTGCTTGGAATGATGGGGAGCAGATGAGTCCGAGACAGAATAAAGGAAGAAAAGTATGTATGGGGAGCTTTATCATCGTTATTCGGCATTAGTGGCATCCGAAGCGAAAGCAGTTCCTTCGCTTCGCTCAGGATGACAAACTTGAAGTTTAGCGGATTACGAGAGGGCCTGCATCATTGCAGGCCCTCTCTGTTTTTCAATTTTAGAAAGATAGCCGCAATGCGAACTGCATCACGCGCGGATCGCCTGACAGCGAGGTGATGCTGCCGCCGGCGCTGCTGCTGAAGTTGTTGCTGGGTTGGCCGAACTCCGGCGTGTTGGTCACGTTGAAGACCTCCCAGCGGAACTCGATGTTGACAGGCTCAATGGGGAATTCTCGCAGCAGGGCTGCATCAAAGACATTGGTGCGCGGCCCAATGATGGTATTGCGGCCGCTGTTGCCGAATGTTCCGGCAGCAGGCAGAGCATAGGCGTCAGAAAGGTTCGAGGCCAGCGCTGTGCAGGCTTTGTTCTTTGCGACGTAGTACCAGCAGGTGGGGTCGCCAACGATGTGCGGCTTGCCAATGACGAACGGCGGAGCCGTTGCATAACCGTAAGGATCGAGAGCGTTATTCAGCGTTCCCCCGGAGTTCACGGTGATCGGGTGGCCGGAGTAGAAGGTGTAGACGCCGGAAGTGCGGAAGTCGCCGAAGATCCACGACATTGGCCCGTGATTGAGATACTGCTTACCGTGACCGAAGGGCAGCTCATAAACATAGCTGACGGCGACGCGATGCCGGATGTCGAAGTCGCTGTTGCCATACCATGCAGCTGCGTCGCGTCCATTCGGCGCGTCTCCGGAGTTCGATTCAAGCTCTTCGGGAGCATTATCGAGGCTGTGCGCATAAGTGTAGGCCGCGCGCAGACTTAGGCCGTCGTGAAAGCGACCAGTCAGCCCGGCCTGTACACCGTTGTAGTTGCCGAAACCGATTGGATCGGTGTATTCGATCTGGCCGAAATTGGAATAAGGGATGACGGGTACGACCTTGCCGGCACTGTTTGTCGTGGTCTGTACGGTGTTTCCGGAAATCAATGGCTGATTGTAGTCGCGGATAATATCGAGGTGCGTGGACTTGGTGCCGACGTAGTTCACGTCCGCGGTAAGCACGCCGATGGCGCGCTGGAAACCGAAGCTCCACTGCTGCACATAGGGCGCGGGATCGTGCGAATCCAGCGCGCGGATGTGGAAGGCGGTGAGGTTGTTCAGGTCAATCGTAGAGGGATCAAGATAATTCGAGGGGAAGCCCTGCTGCGCGATCATGACCGGCGTGGTTGAAGTGGATGCTGCTGACTGCGTCTTGTTGATGAGGAACGGCGGATTGAGGGCGAGCTGGTCCTCGCTGCCATAGCGCTCAAAGAGCGTGTAGTAGATGCCGTATCCCCCGCGAATCACGGTTTTCTGATCGGGCGAGAAAGCAAAGCCGAAGCGCGGGCCGAAGTTATTGTTGTTGACTTCGACCAGCGCGCGCGACCGTAACCCGCCGTCGCGCGCGAAGACGAGCGAGCCAGAAGCGGGATCGAAGTTGGCCATCTGGTTGTCGCCTTCAAGCGCCGGGGTTGCGAAGTCATACCGCAGGCCGAGATTCAAGGTTAGCTTGGGAGTGACCTTCCAGTCGTCTTCAACGAATGCGGCGAGCATCCAGAGGCGCTGATCGACGAAATGAACATTGGTGAGCTGATTGCTGGCCACTAATCCGAGCAATCCATCGGCATAAGAGAAACCGGTGCCGGAGACGCACTGGCTGGAAGCATTGCGTTCGCAAGTGAAATTGCCACTGAAGGTCAAGTCGCCGCGCATGCCGGGCTCGTCCTGAAAGAGATTGCGCATTGGCAGGTAGAGCGATCCGCCAAATTTGAAAGAATGCCGTCCGCGAATGAGCGAGAGCGTGTCGTTGTACTGGTACTGTTGCGGCACCTGCTGCTTGGGCAGAAAGTCCGGTGATCCCAGGAAGGCGTAATTGGTAAATGTGGTCAACGGGACGCCTCCCCCAACTGCTGGGTTGATGGGAATGCCGGGAACGAAATTGCCGGCATGTTGGGTCGAAGCAAACGGATCCTGTTCAGCATGGGAGTAGTTGCGTATCCAGCCAAAGCGGAAATCATTGACCAGGCTGGGGCTGAAGACGTGAGTCCAGCCGAGCACCGCACTGTGGTTCTTGAGGAACTGCCGGCCCCATGCGGAGGTGCTGGTTCCATCGGCGAGTCCGCCGAGATAACCGGGGATGTAGCGAAAGCGATTGGAGTAGTTATAGCGGACGAAGATAGAGTTGTTCTGCGATGGCGTCCAGTCTGCGCGGCCATTGTAGTTATCGGTGTTGTCTTCGGCGAGCGCGTTACGGACAAAGTTGTTCAGATCAGGCGCGCCTGCGTTGCCCGGAGCGTTCGGTTCGGGGAAGAGCGCAATCAGCGAGGCGACGACAGGATCTATGCTGCCCGTCGGAATCTTGTTATCAGCGAAAGGCAGGCCGGTTTGCGGGTTATAAATGGTGGGGTACTTTACGCCGACAATGGCACCCGTTGCCGGGCTGAAGTCGCCGATGCGCTCATTGTCGAGCGGCACAGTGGCTGTTCGTGAGACTCCCTGCTTGATGCGCGTTCCTTCATAGTTGAAGAAACCGAAGAGGCGGTTCTTGAGAATCGGGCCGCCGAAATTGCCGCCGAACTGGTTCTGGTTGTTCTCCGGTTTACGCAGATGGTTGTGGTTGGAGATCCAGTCATTGGCGTCGAAGTAGTTATTGCGCAGGTACTCATACGCGAGGCCATGAAACTGGTTGGTGCCGCTCTTGGTGTTCACGGAAACCGCAGCCCCGGGCGCGCGTCCATACTCGGCTGAATACGGATTGGTGATGATGTTGAATTCGGCGATCACGTCAACCGAGGGGTGAGCCGATTCGGTGCTAAGTTCCTGCACGTTTTCGGAGAAGGTATTGTTGTCGATACCGTCGAGTATAAAATTGTTCTGCAGCGAATGGATGCCGTTGACGTTGAAGTCGCCTGTGCGCCCCGCGGACGTAGCGCCGCTCTGCTGTGTGTAGCGGGCAATCTGCACGCCCGGAACGATGCGCAGCAGGTCGTCCCAGTTGCGCAGATAGAGTGGAGTCTGCTCGATGGTCTGCGAACCGACGACCGTACCGATCGATGCATCATCGGGAGAGAGCATGGTGGCCTCGGATTTCACTTCCACCGTCTGTTGCGCGGAACCGACCTGCAGCGAGAAATCGCGGCGTCCTTTTTCTGCAACATTCAAAGTTACATTTTCTTCATAAGTGCTGAAACCAGGCGCCTCCACGCGTACGGAATAATCGCCGATGGGCAAATTCTGGAAAGCGTAGTAGCCTGTATTGTCCGTGGTCACGGTGCGCGTGTATCCTGTTGACGGATTTGTGACACTGACAGTTACATTTGGAATGGCCGCGCCACTCGGGTCGCTAACCAAGCCGGACAGGCTGGCTGTATTGACTTGAGCCGTGAGTGACACGCTGAGAAAGATGGCAACAACGAGGGCAAATGCCCATGACTGTATGCGCTTCATAGTAGCCTCCTCAAGGGGATCAGAAATGTCATGCTTGAGCGATAAAACGAACGTACGCACTGAAACAGCTCTGTGTTCGGGCACTAACTATAAAGACGGTAAAGGGTAACTCTGACGGTATTGTGAAGGTAAGGTGAACGCCCTGTTAAAGTGGGGCGAATGAAGAAAAGGCCCACAGATAAAAATCCGCGGGCCTTCTGCGTTGACCGTGCAATGAGCCTAGGTTGTAGAGCGCGGCTGTACAGCGATAAACTGCACCGGCACCGGCGTACCGCTGGGATTCACCAGCTTAGGATCGATCGTCTTCGTATCGGTGAGGCTAGGGACATCCACTATGTGCAGCAGGTTGTCGCCAGACGTTCCGACGAAGAAGGTTGAGTCATCCGGACTGAATACACCGGAGACAGGCGCCTGCGCCCCGGTGGAAAGCTGAACATTCGTCAGCGTGCCAGACGTGCCGAAGCTGGTCGAAGGCTTGTAGGCAGGCAGCAGGCCGCTTGCGCTCGCGGCCGTATAGGTGACGAACGACATGGTTGCATCAGGCGAGGAAACGACTCCGCTGATTTCCGTCGGCGTAATGCCGGCCAGCGCAGTTGTATTGATGGCGTAGTTTGTGCCCTGCTGTAGCTGAATACCTGTATTGCTGGACGGGCACGCTCCTGTCGGTATCTTTACGGAGATGTCAGCAAGCTGCGCCGGATTGGCAGTTGCGCCCAGAATGTGGTTGCCGTCATTGGTCGCAGTGAGGTGGTCAGACGCCGTAGCAATGGTCGCAGCAAGCGGGTAATAGATTGGCGGATTCACTGTCGTGTTGGGGCAGAAGCCGTTGGCGGTCGTGTTCGAGCCGGTGATGAACGGGCCGATGGCGGGAATGGCCACTGCGACGTCCGGCGAGCAGAACGGGTCGAATTTGGTCGGATCGTTGTTATTGTTCAGTTGGCTCGCGGTGCAGACATTCGTGCCACCATTTGAATTCGTGTACGTGCTCCAGCCTGTAACTGAGTTGTAGACGTAGAAATTATTCGGGCCGATGATGTAGAGATTTTTCCCGTCGGGCGAAAACTGCGCGCGCGTGGCGAGTCCACCGACGCTGGTGAATAAACTCTTGCTTCCGTTGTAGAGATAGATGATCTGGTTGACCTGATCGTTGATCACCACGGTTGAGCTATCAGGTGAAACCGCCAGCACAACCCCGGGAACATTAGGATCTTCCTTGCTGATCGTGTTTGTTCCCGCGTTGACAATCATTAGTTCGTGATAGCTGCCGAAGTAAAGGTTGGTGCCGTTCTGGTCGAGCACCATCGAGTTCGGAATGTAGGGCAGCTTGATGGGCGTGGGTGATCCGCTCGATGTAAGGTCAATCGGCGTGAAGTAAGAAGACTGTGACGAGGCCAGCCATAGCTTGCTGCTGCTGCGTCCCGGCGTGTTCACAATCACGGTGTTACTGACAACCGGCAGGCCGGTGCCGAGTTGGCCGATGATGTTCACCGGAGCGGGATTACAGGTGCCGGGCTGGCATATTGCAGAGATGGTTGTCGTTGTCGGAAATGTTGCAGTGACGGTGCCCGTGCTGCTGACGGCGATCTGCTTGGGTTCCGTCGAGGTGTAGTCGAGCGAGAGACCGCTGAGCGATATTCCGTTCTTGTCCAGCGAGCTGACGGTGAGGTTCTGCGGGCTGCCAGCGCTTACCGTGACCGGAGTCGGAACACCCGTCGAGCCGTTGAGCGCGAGATTGATGCCGGTCGGCGGGCATGTGTAGAAGTATCCGGCCGCGGAAGTTGTGCCTGAGAGCACAGCGTTGATGACCGTGGATCCCGGCAGATGGGCAGTGGCAAGGCCGTTCACCGGATTCGTGCTGGTGGTGTCGGTTGTATTGTTGATGGTGACAATCGACGAATTCACCGGATTGTAGGTGACGGTGCCCACATATTGCGGATTGATCGCCACCCCATCCGGTCCGAAAACAGTTGTGTTTGAGGTGAGAGGGCTTCCCAGTTGCTGGTTCTGCGAAACGCAGGCTGTTTGCGAGCCGATAGTGACAGCGGTAATCGACGGATGGATATAGACGTTCACCGGATTACTGGTTACTGCGGAGGCGCTGGCTGTCACCTGGGCCACTCCGGGTTCAGCCGGGGGCGTGCAGATGGTGAAGTCCGGAATGCCGGAGGCGCTGTGGCGATTCCATGTACCTGCGCAGATAGCCCCGGTCGAGGGATTGATGTCGGCGATATTCAGGTTCGTCGATCCGAAGATATAGTGCGCAACACTGACGTTGCCGCCGTTGCAGTTAAAGCCTTGAGGCTGGTTCACCTGACCTGTCTGCCCATAGGAGAGCGAAAGGCCAGTGGAGGCGGGGCCCAGATTAATGTGGTCAAGATCGGTGACCTTTTCGCCGTAACCGTGGCCGTTCTTAATGCAGAAATCATTGGGGTTGGAGCCGGCGCAGCCTGCGATGGAAATGCCGACCGGGATAGAAAGCACAAATAAAGCAATCAGGGCGAAAAACCGCTGCATGAAACCTCCCCGTCTGTATGGACTTGCCATGCAGGCGGTTGTCACTGCCAGAGATGCTCTGGGAGTCTCTACAAGGATATAGTTCCGAAATTTGAGTGTAAAAGCTTGGATGGACTTCAGCAAGCGACGGCGGGTGTCTGGGTATATGGTACAGATCAAGGAGTCAGGGCACAGGTTCCAAACGGTCAACGCCGTTCTGTACCCTGCGCCCTGTGTCCCTGTGCCATGGTCTTACTTCGCCTTGGCCGCCGCGTTGATAAAGGAAAGTCCGTTCGGGACCCCTAGGCCGGTGACATTGTCCCAGCCCCGAGTAACGGTCAGTGAGGTATCGGTTCCGAAACTGAAGTCGACATATTCGCCGTCAATATTCAGGAACGCGCTGTAATACTCCCTGGTGGTAAAAAGCGGCGCCAGCAGAGTGTCTGATGAATAAAAGGTTGGCCCATTCGAATCAAAGATTACTCCAGCCACGTTTGTGGCGCTGCTGACTGGCACAACATCGTTGATCGCGGAGGCCGGGAGTTTATAGAGAAGTGGAGCAGCCTGGCCAAGGGCTTTTCCAGCCTTCTGGTCGGCAATCGCCCAGATGGCGGAGAAAACAGGAGTCGCCAGGCTGGTTCCACCAATACCCGCAATAGGCGTACCGTCCAGAACGAATACCGCTCCGGTATTTGGATCAGCCAGAGCAGCGATGTCCGGGGCCTGTCGCGCGGTTCCGGAGAAAGATTTCTGGAATGCAGGTTTGCGAATGAAGCCGCTTACACCGCCGCCCGCTCCCCCCTGAAAGCCGAATGCAAGCGGGGGATCGAAAACACTATCCAGCGCAGCGGAAAGAATGGTTGCATTATTACCCCAGCCGACTTCAGCGCCATTGGCTGTGCCGTTTGGAATGCCGATGCTGGTTCCCCCAATGGCCGTGTCATAAGCTGAAGTTGAGGGGTAGAGAGCGCCACCACCGCTGGGTGAGCCGATGCCTTCGTCTCCAACATCTCCACTGGAGAAATTGACCGCGATGCCGGCTGCGGCCGCCTTCTTCAGCACCTGCTCAAAGCCATTGACGGTAGAGGCTCCAAAAAGAGCTTCAGGTAAGCCATAGCTGACTGAAATGACATCAGCGAGTTTGTTTTTCCTGGTGTAGTCGATAGCAAACTCGAATTCTGTCCAGTCGGATGTTGGCAGGATTTCGATAATGATCCTGGCCTTGGGAGCGATGGAGTGCGCCCATTCGACATCGAGCGATGACTCGTCCTGCGCATTTTCAAGCTCCAGCGCGAGGGTGCTTGGCTTTCCGTCTGGATATAAGACCTTGAAGTTCGAGGAGGTAATTGCTGGAAGACCGGACAAAGTCGAGAACAAGGCCAGGTCACTTGTGAGCAGTGCTCCATCTGTGGGTGCAGCAAGAATGACGATGGTCTGTCCGGTTCCATCGAGGCCCTTTTTATATGCCTGGTCCAGGCCATAATGCGTCTGGAGTTGGGATGGAGTCCAGGCGCAGAGAAGGGATGGATTGCTGTTAAAGGCCGTGTCATAGTTATTGCCGAAATACACGCCAACGGGCAGAGAGGCGCCTGATGTTGTGAGCGTGATCGATGACGGTTTGGAGAAGCAATTGTTTGTGGCAATCCCGGACCATGTACCGCTGACTTGCTTGATCCGCGCGGCGGGCAGCGTGGCGCGCGAGTTACGGCGCTTACCTGTTCTGGGATCAACCTGATATTTGATTTGGGGCTGCATCTGAAAGTTGGTAAGCCCGGTGATTCCGTGAACAAGCGAGCCTGCCGGACCGGCGAGCGTTGCCGCGGTTACGTTAGCGTGAAAGATTTTTCCCTGGCGCTCGAATTCATGGATCTGCGTCTGGAAAGCGCTCTCCACAGCAGTTGCCGGACCGCGGGCGCGAATGGATAAGTTGTCCGAACTCACCGAGAGAATCGAAAGACCATGCGATTGCAGTTCTTTCTCGACGACTTCAACTTCAGCCGCGGTGGGAGTGTAACGTGCAATCTCGTTGTTCGTCAACCATTGATGATAGGTGGGTGAGCCGGGCGTGTAGAGGTCTTCAACAGCTTTGTCGAAGGCCGCCTGATTGCGCATGTTCAGATGCACGGTCAGCGTGATCTGCTGCGTGGGTTGGATGGCGCCGTGATCGGAAGAAATGTCTGCGACTCGCGGACGCTCAAGCTGAGCGTAAAGAGCAGGGGCAGCGAGCAACGTGCAAGCGAGCATCACGCTGCCTGCCCAGGCCCATGTCGTGGGTTTTGGGTTCTGCAACATAGGAATTCCATCTCCTGCGTGGGTGGTGTGGGGGTTTATGCTCGCCAATTCAAAGCGAGCGCAGCGACAGTAGAGACCGAATTACCGATGGAACTGGAATGACCTACAAGACCTCAGCAGAACGCGAGAGGAAAGAAATCAAACAGCAACAGCAAACTGCAGAGAGTTGTTGCATAGCTGTTCTTGGGACAGCCAGACTAATCTGGCATAAGGTTTACGGATGCGTCAACAGGAAAATCTCCGGGTATCTTGCTGGGATTGGCGGGATTTGTGTAGAGGTGTGAGCCGAGCATCCCACCGTTCCGGCCCGGACTCTGCGCGCGGCGAAGAGGAAGGGGAAGAATCCATACGATGTTAGCGGCGGTATGAATGCGAGGGACATCCGGGCCTCATTTTTTGAGACCCGGGATTCCATGTGAGCTACTGGCCAGCTACTGCGCCGGCATGTACTGCTCAAACCAGCTTAGTGCTCGCTCCAGCACGTCCACCTGGTGGTCGCGCGAGGCAAAGTGATGACCTTCGTTGGGATAGACGACAAGCTCTGTCGGCACATGCTCATCGCGCAGCGCGTGCCAGAACTCGAAAGATTGCGGCATCGGGCATTCACCGTCGCGGTCGCCTACGACTACGAGTGTTGGTGTTTTGACGCGACGGATGAAGTTGATGGCCGAGCTTTTCGCGTAGACTGCCGGGTCGTCATAGACTGACGCGCCAAAGAACGGAATCATCCACTGGTCGATGGAGTTCTCGCCATAGTAGCTCTGCCAGTTGGCGATGCCCGCTCCGGCGACGGCGGCGCGAAAGCGAGTGGTCTGCGTGACGGCGAACATGGTCATGAATCCGCCATAGCTCCAGCCGGTAATGCCAACGCGCTGCGGATCAATTGAATATTTTTTCGTCACCGTGTCCACCCCGGCGAGGATGTCGCGCAGGTCTCCGTAGCCGAAATCCTTGCGGTTGGCCTGGGTAAACTTCTCGCCCTGTCCATAGCTGCCGCGCGGGTTAGGTTCGAGCACGAAGTAGCCGAGCGCGGAAAAAGGCGCGCCGCCGAAGCCCGCTCCCGGCCAGCGTGGCGTTACCGCGGCGGACGGTCCGCCGTGCACCATCACGATCAGCGGATATTTCTTGCTGGGATCGTAATTGGCAGGCTGAATCAGCCAGCCCTGCACGTCATAGCCTTCGCTCTGCCAGCTTACGGATTCGGCCTTGCCCCACGCGGGTTTCAGATTGTCGTTGTAATGGGTAATCTGCTTCAGGTCGTGCAGCGTCCCTGCCCAGACCTCCGGAGGAGTGCCGAAAGAGCTGCGGATCAGCGCAATCTGATGGTCGTCGCCGGAAACCGAGACTGACATCATCTGCTGCCCGGAGCCAACTCCTTCAGGAAAGGTCTCGCTGTTTTCGTCATCGTCCTGTTGGGTATTGAGATCGTAGGCGAAGAGATGCGATGAGCCGCCGGCGATCTCGGAGATGCCGAGAGTGTGCTCGTCTATCCACAGAAACCACGCCGGGCTGGCCTTGCGCCCTGGCGTCACGTCCTTCGGCTCGCCGCCGCTCGGCGGCACGATATAGATGTCGCCCCCAGTCGAGCCCTGGTCGGACATCAGTCCGCTGATAAAAGCGATCTGTGAGCCATTCGGCGACCAGCGCGGCACGGCGATTTGCAGGCCAAAGATGGGGCTGTGGCCGCTGGTTGGATCGACGAGGACTTTAGGCTGATCGGAATTCATCGGCTGGTGGCCATGCAAAGTCTCTGTATAGAGCTTGGCAATCCACCAGTTGTTTTCTCCGGGAGGCGGTGCGGCGACGTACGCAATCTGGCTGGATTGCGGCGACCAGTTGAATTCATACACATGCAGGTTTGCCGGCGTGATCTGAGAAAGCTCGCCAGATGTAGCATCGACCGCAGCGACACGCTGAATCTCAAGACCCTCCACCCCGATTACTCCGGATGGCGGCTTCATCGCAGCCAGAGCGCCCGATGGACGGGTTGCTCCTTCAACATACAGCAGGCCAATGAACTTTCCGTCAGGGGACCACTGCGGCGAGTCTGCATATCCATGAAATGTGGTCAGGCGCTTGGCCGGAGTTTTTATCGACGGTTCGGCAATGTAGAGTCCCTGCTGGTGTTCGCTGTTGCAGTCAGAGAAAAAGGCCACCTTGGTCGAATCCGGCGACCAGGCAATCTCGTTCTCGTCCCCCTGTTTGCCTTCGGAGCAGGCGGTGATCTGAAAAGTGGCCGATGGATTGTCGACGGGAGCGGCTTCGATTACCGAGCCGTGGCCTTCCAGCGCCCGCACCACCCACGCAACCCATTTGCTGTCAGGCGAAATCGCCGCCTGGCGAGGGGCGCGGACAGCCTCAAGCTGGGAAACGATCTCGCCGATACGTGGATCTTTTGCCGGGGCAGTTGTTGAAGTCTGGGCGAAAGCCAGAATGCCGGAAGAAAAACAGGCAAGGAGCACAGTCAACTTGCGAAAGGACATGATTCGGGATAGTAGCAGACGGAACACATCAGGCGCAGGTCGTTTCTGGAGGTAAAACCGACAGCATAGGCCCAAATTTCGTCGAAGAACCAGCCGAAAAGGGCGAAATTTGTGAATTTTTCGCGTGTTTGTTGACTCAAATAGGTGGTCTTGGTACTCTTAGAAGGTTCCATGAGAGTGCTCTTCGTGTGCGTATCGTCCGAAGGGCAATTTACGACCAAAGAAGCTTCGCAGAAAGGCCAGCCGGAGAAGCTAAAGGACTGGCGGTAGCGATAATCTGCGAACCCCATCGTTCTCATGCGGTGGGCGGATCGCATCGGAGCCTGCGACATCCTTCACCTTGAAGGACTATGCAGGCCGGAATCAGCGAAACGGAGTCGGCTTTCTTTCGTTCCCGGTCATGCGGGGCAAAGCAACGTGCGGCCACCGTCCTGGTTCTCGTCTGGGATTGAAGCAGTAGCAGACACGAAGCGGCAATTGGGACTTCGCGCTGGCAGGCGGCGAAAATATGCGCTGCCGGTCACCATCGCGCGAGCGATTGCAGCGTGTCTGGCGGTAAAGAGTTTTTGAGTTGGTAAGGAGTTTGGATTGCCTACATTCAGTCAGCTCGTGAGAAAAGGGCGCACGGCGCCGAACTACAAGACGGCGTCGCCCGCATTGCAGGGCTCGCCGCAGCGCCGTGGAGTTTGCACGCGCGTTTACACGCAGACGCCGAAGAAGCCGAACTCGGCGCTCCGCAAGGTGGCCCGCGTCCGCCTGACCAATGGCATTGAAGTTACGTCGTACATCCCCGGTGAAGGCCACAACCTGCAGGAGCACTCAATCGTGCTTATTCGCGGCGGCCGTGTGAAGGACCTGCCGGGTGTTCGTTATCACATCGTGCGCGGCACGCTCGACTCGGTCGGCGTGGTGAAGCGCACCCAGAGCCGCTCGAAGTATGGCGCCAAGCGCGCCAAGGGCGGAGCTGCCGCGGGTAAAAAATAGCCCCGTGCTGTCATCCTGAGCGAAGCGAAGGATCTGCTTTTACGAAATTAGAAGGTTAAAAGGTTTATGCCGAGAAAAGGTCACATTGCTAAGCGGGAAGTTGCAGCCGATCCGGTTTACAACTCGACGCTGGTCACAAAGTTCGTCAACTCGATGATGTGGGGCGGCAAGAAGTCGACCGCGCAGGGCATCTTCTACTCCGCCATGAAGGGCCTGGAGTCGAAGGGTGGCGACGAAGCGCTGAAGCTCTTCAAGAAGGCGGTCGAGAACTGCAAGCCGCTGCTCGAAGTGAAGACCCGCCGCGTCGGCGGCGCCAACTACCAGGTGCCGATTGAAGTAAACCCGGAGCGTCGCACTTCGCTGGCGATTCGCTGGCTGGTGACTTACGGCCGCGCGCGCGGCGAAAAGGGCATGATCGACAAGCTGACCAACGAGCTGCTCGATGCGGCGAATGGCCGCGGCGCCGCGATGAAGAAGAAGGAAGACGTGCACCGCATGGCCGAGGCGAACAAGGCCTTCGCGCATTACCGTTGGTAAAACAGGGCACAGCGCTCAGGGCGCAGGGCTCAGAAAATCAACTGCCTGATTAAGGCAAAGAGAAATTCAAGAGTAATCGCGGGCCGAAGGCCCGAGAACTAGAGAGAATTACAGTGGCTCGCCAAGTACCGTTAAATCGTTGCCGGAACATCGGAATCATGGCGCATATTGACGCCGGGAAGACGACTACGACTGAGCGCATCCTGTTCTATACGGGCATTACGCACCGCATCGGCGAAGTGCATGAAGGCACGGCGACGATGGACTACATGGAGCAGGAGCAGGAGCGCGGCATCACCATCACGTCCGCCGCGACAACCTGCACCTGGAACAACATCCGCATCAACATTATTGATACGCCGGGTCACGTCGACTTCACTGCTGAAGTCGAGCGCTCGCTGCGCGTGCTTGACGGCGCGGTTGCGTTGTTTGACTCCGTGTCCGGCGTGCAGCCGCAGTCGGAAACCGTCTGGCGGCAGGGCGACAAGTACAAGGTCCCGCGTCTTTGCTTTGTCAACAAGATGGACAAGGCTGGCGCCGATTTCGAACATGTGATCGAGACCATTCGCAAGCGCCTCGGCGCGCGTCCGGTTGCGATCCAGATTCCGATTGGCGCGGAAGCGAATTTCAAGGGTGTTGTCGATCTAATCGAGATGCGCGCCATTCTGTGGCACGATGAAACCATGGGCGCGAAGTACTCGATTGAGCCGGTTCCGGCTGAGTTGCAGAAGAAAGCCGAAGCCTTCCGTATGCAGCTGATCGAAACCGTCGCCGAGAACGACGACGACATGCTGCATAAGTTCCTCGAAGGCGAAACGCCGACTCCGGAAGAGCTGAAGAAGTCGCTGCGCAAAGCGACCATCGACATGAAGGTCTTCCCGGTGCTGTGCGGAACAGCCTTCAAGAACAAGGGCGTGCAGACGCTGCTCGACGCAGTGGTTGACTATCTGCCCAGCCCGCTGGATATTCCTTCGGTACAGGGCATTGATCCCGACGATGCATCTGTCGTGCTGACACGCGCGACGGCTGATGATGCTCCGTTCGCAGCGCTGGCTTTCAAGCTCATCAACGATCCTTTCGGCAAGTTGAGCTTTATCCGGGTCTACTCGGGCAGCCTGAAGACCGGCGATACCGTTCTGAATCCGCGTACAGGCAAGACCGAGCGCGTTGGCCGCCTCGTGAAGATGCACGCCAACAAGCGCGAAGACATTACCGAAATTCTCGCCGGCGACATCTGCGCGTGCGTTGGCCTGAAAGACATTAAGACGGGCGATACGCTCTCCTCGCCGCAGCATCCGATCGCGCTGGGCGCGATTGATTTCCCTGAGCCGGTTATCTCAGTGGCGATTGAGCCGAAGACCAAGGCCGACCAGGAAAAGATGGGTCTGGCGCTGGCGCGGCTGGCTGATGAAGATCCGACCTTCAAGGTCCGCACGGACCACGAGTCGGGTCAGACGATCATCAGCGGCATGGGCGAGCTGCACCTCGAAATCCTTGTGGACCGCATGAAGCGCGAGCACAAGGTCGAGGCAAATGTGGGCGAGCCGAAAGTGGCCTTCCGCGAGACGATTCGCAAGCCCGCCGAGGCGGAAGGCAAGTACATCCGCCAGACCGGCGGTTCGGGCAACTACGGACACGTCAGGATTCGTCTGGAGCCGAACGAGCCGGGTAAAGGCTTCGAGTTCATCGACGCCATCAAGGGCGGCGTGGTTCCAAAGGAATACATCAAGCCGACCGAGCAGGGCATCCGCGAGGCACTGCACAACGGCGTGCTGGCCGGTTACGAGATGGTCGACTTCAAGGCGACGCTCTACGATGGCAGCTACCACGAAGTCGATTCGAACGAAATGGCCTTCAAGATTGCCGGTTCAATGGCCTTCAAGGAAGCAGCAAAGAAGGCGAGTCCGGTGCTGCTGGAGCCGGTGATGGCGGTTGAAGTCACCGTTCCCGAAGAGCACATGGGCACTATCATTGGCGACATTAACTCGCGCCGCGGACGCATCGAGGGCATGGAGCACTCGGGCGGTTCGCAGGTGATCAAGGCGATGGTTCCGCTGAAGGAGATGTTCGGATACGTGAACGATATCCGCTCATCGACGCAGGGACGCGCTTCGTACTCGATGCAGTTTGCCCGCTATGAAGAGGCGCCGCGCATGATCTCCGAAGAGATCATCGGACGCAATCAGGGCAAGTAAGTTTTTGGCCGGGCTTCTTTGGCCCGGCAAGTTTTGAGCAGTTCGACGAGAGAGGAAAAGGAACATGGCGAAGGAGAAATTTGACCGGTCGAAGCCGCACGTGAACGTGGGGACGATAGGACACATTGATCACGGGAAGACGACGTTGACGGCGGCGATCACGAAGGTGTTATCGAAGCACAACCCGAACAACAAGTTCCGCTCGTTTGACACGATTGACAACGCGCCGGAAGAGCGGGAGCGCGGGATCACGATTGCGACGGCGCACGTCGAGTACGAGACGGGCAACCGCCACTACGCGCACGTTGACTGCCCGGGCCACGCCGACTACATCAAGAACATGATCACGGGCGCGGCGCAGATGGACGGCGCAATTCTCGTCGTCGCGGCGACCGACGGCCCGATGCCGCAGACCAAGGAGCACGTTCTGCTGGCCCGCCAGGTGGGCGTGCCCTACATCGTGGTGTTCCTGAACAAGTGCGACGCGGTGGAAGATCCGGAGCTGATCGACTTGGTCGAGATG
>NZ_DASQIX010000019.1:0-3801 GCF_035631355.1 Alloacidobacterium sp. | reverse complement strand
CAGACTCGGCGTTCGACATGCCCGATCTGATTACAAGCCTGATCAGCGCGCGCAGACGGGTAATTTGTTTTCCCATACGCGAATACTGGCTTGATGTCGGACAGATGGAACAATACGAGCGCGCGTCGGTAGACGCTGCGCTGGGCATGATTTAGAAGCGGGAGACGGACTGCGACTTTGCGCAATTCACTTATATGGAAAGATCGCCGGGTCCTGGTGATCGGAGCGGGCGGTTTTATTGGCAGCCACCTCGCCGAACGGCTCGCGCAACTCGGCGCGAAGACCCGTTGCTTCCTCCGCTACACTTCGCAAGGCTCTCTGGGCTGGCTGGCCGATTCGCCCCTGCGTCCAGAACTCGAAATCGTACATGGCGACATCCGCGACTACGAAAGCGTTCTGCGCGCCGCCGAAGATGCAGAGGTCATCTTTCATCTAGCAGCCCTGATCGGCATTCCCTATTCGTACTACTCCCCGCGCTCCTATGTTCAGACAAATATCGAAGGTACGCTGAATATCCTCGAAGCCGCGCGTCGGTACGGCACGGCGCGCCTCATATGCACGTCAACCAGTGAAGTCTATGGCTCGGCCCAGCATGTCCCGATAGCTGAGGGCCATCCGCTGCAAGGTCAGTCGCCATATTCTGCAACCAAGATAGGCGCTGACAAAATTACGGAATCCTATCATCTGTCATTTGACCTTCCGGTTTCGATTGCACGGCCATTCAACTGCTACGGTCCGCGCCAGTCCGCTCGCGCCGTGATTCCGACAATCATTACGCAGGCGCTCTCGCGGTCTTCTGTGCAATTAGGAAGCCTGCACACAATGCGTGATTTCAACTTTGTTTCCGATATCGTAGAAGGATTCATCGCCATTGCCGAAACCCCTGCAACCATCGGCAAGACGCTCAATATCGGCAGTGGCACGGAAACATCGATCCGTGAATTGACCGAAGTGATCTTCGATTTGATCGGGACGGAATGCCTGGTCGGAATCGAGGAGCAGCGCCTGCGTCCGAAAGCCAGCGAGGTAGACCGCCTCTGCGCAAACAGTCTTCTAGTCAATAAGTTGACAGGTTGGAAGTCAACTGTTCCATTGCGAGAAGGGCTGACACAGACTATCGAATGGATAAGTCGGAATCTCGGAAAGTATCCAATCGGCAGCTATGCCATTTGACATTGGCCGACTATGCTTAATTCTCTCGCCAAACGCCTGCCGCACCCGCTCCTGTACCGGTTGTACCATCACAAGCGACTGCGTGAAGAATCGGCCCGCGAGGCAAAGGCCGCGGTCCTCGGAGGATTGCCGTTGCTCGAAACCCTTAACCTGCCCAGCCTGCGGACAAGCGACACGCTGTTTGTTCTCGGCAGTGCGTGGTCTATTAACAGCATATCTGACAAGCGCTGGCAGATCATCGCGAGACACGACAGCGTCGGCATCAATTTCTGGCCAGTTCATCCCTTTCTCCCGCGCTTCTATCATTTTGAAAGCATCGCATTTGAAAATCAGCCAATCATGTTTCAGGCATTCCAGCAGATGGCGCAACGCAAGTCGGAAGCCACGCAGGTACGTTGAAGATCATCACCGAGCTCGCCCCAATCGATTTGCGTCAGACATTGTTTGAGTTGCCGGAAGGCATGAAGAAGAATCTGTACGTCGGCTTTTCCATGCCGGTCGTCGCGTCAAACGATATTCTGTTTATTCCCTCGAGCAAGGGCAAGCAGGCCGCTGCCCGTAGCGTTGATGTTGCCGTTGCGCTGGCTTCAGGGTTTGCCTTCTATGGTGTCTATCGCTGAACTCATCTGCCAGCACACGCCAGAACTTTTTCCAAGGCGTCGGCTGTGTCATGCATATCGCGCTCAGTGAGTGTCGGATGCACAAGAAACATCAGCGCAGTCTCGCCGAGTTCTCTTGCAACAGGTAGTCTCTGAGGCGGACGAAATTCCACAGGAAAAGCCCGCTCCAGATATATTTCGCTGCAACTGCCTACAAAACACGGTACGCCTTCTGCGTTCACAGCATCCACAATGCGCTGCCGATGCCACTCTTTCCGCAGGCATCCAGGCCGCAGGAAAACATAATACTTGTAATAGGCGTGTACAGAGTGGTCGGGCGGTCTGGTTACACGCAGGGCCGCGATCTTCGAAAACCTTTCAATCAATACTCCCGCCAATCTGCGCCTTGTCTGCAGGGATTCAGGAAGGCTCTGCAATTGCACGCGGCCGATGGTGCTTTGCATTTCTGTCATTCGCCAGTTCGTGCCAAAGCTCTCATGTAGCCAGCGGTAGCCTGGTGGGTGAAGACGCCGGTAGACGGCCTCATAATCTTTTCCATGGTCTTTGAAGGCCCATGCACGCGACCATAGTTCTGTGTCGTTCGTCGTCAACATGCCGCCTTCGCCGCCAGTGGTCATGATCTTGTCCTGGCAGAAAGAAAATGCGTTCACGTCGCCCATCGAACCCACAGGATGCCCCTTATATGTGGCCCCATGTGCCTGCGCACAATCTTCAACGACTCGGAGCTTATGTTCGTGCGCGAGATCAAGAATCGGATCCATGTCGCATGGCCATCCCGCAAGATGCACCGCGACAATGGCGCGTGTACGCGAGCTGAGGACGGCCCGGATTGTGTCCGCCGTAACATTCTGCGAATCGCGGTCAACGTCGGCCATTACCGGCGTCGCTCCACGCATAACCGCGCAACTTGCGGATGCAATAAAGGTGCGGCTGGTGGTGATGACTTCATCTCCGGGGCCGATGCCAAGAGCTTGCAGCGCACCCTCCAAAGCAACTGTTCCGTTGGCCAGCGCGACAGCATGTTTCACGCCAGTAAAAGCGGCAAACTCTGCTTCAAATCGCCGGCCTTCATCGCCGGTCCAGTAATTCACCCTGCCCGATTCAAGTACCCGCGCAGCCGCCGCTATCTCTTCCTGCGAAAACGATGGCCAGGGAGCAAACGGATTCTTGCGCAAGGGATCTCCGCCATCAATGGCTAGCTGAATTTGTGTCGATACCTTCATCTGTTCAAATCCGTCGCGCCAGCTCTCTCAGGATACGGGCGGGCGTGCCTGCGGCAACCACCCAGTCATCAACATCGCGAACGACGGTAGCGCCTGCTCCAACGATGGAGCACGTTCCGATCTTGATGTTTGGAATGACCGTTGCACCAATGCCGAGCCATGATAGTTCTCCAACCTGCACATGTCCGCCAATGGCCGTTTTCGGCGAAAGGTGCGCGAAATTTCCAACCTTGCAATCATGCTCGACAATCGCAGCGGTATTGATAATCGCCCCTTGCCCGATTTCCGCATCAGCATTAACAACTGCATGCGGCATAATCACGGCGCCCGGAGATATCTTCACAGAATTCGCAATAGTCGCCGAGGGATGAACGGCGGCCAGCAGATGCATTCCAGACGCAGCGCATCGTTCCGCGATTCCCCGCCGCGCAAAATTGTCGCCCACTCCCAGCGCTACTGTGACGGGCCGTAGGGACGCTTGTTCAGCAAGCCATTTACCATCGCCCATGACCTTGGCTCCATAGACAAGCGCGTCTATAGACGGTCCATCGTCAACAAAGCCTTCAATCTCCGTCCCACAGGCCCGAAGAATATCGGCGACCACTTTTCCGTGGCCGTTCGCGCCATAGATGACAACAGAAACTTTACTGGCTGTCTCTGTCACCTCCGCTCAGCTCCAAACTTCTCCACAGTCGCGTGTCCTTGCTGGCTGATTCCTTCCCGTCGAAAAACGTTTACAACTGTAGACATCAGAATGTGAAGATCAAGCCAAAAATTCCAGTGAT
>NZ_DASQIX010000018.1:0-40859 GCF_035631355.1 Alloacidobacterium sp. | reverse complement strand
CAGGTCGACGAGCTCCATCCCGAACCGGAGGTCCGGCTTGTCGCTGCCGAACCGCTCCAGCGCCTCGTCGTAGGTGAACCGCGGGAACGGCGTCGTCGCGATCGGACGCTCCGGGGTCGTCTGCCGGCAGACGTCGATCGCCATCGCCTCGACGAACGACATCACGGCGTCCTCGTCGACGAAGCTCATCTCCAGGTCGAGCTGGGTGAACTCCGGCTGGCGGTCGGCGCGCAGGTCCTCGTCGCGGAAGCAGCGCGCGATCTGGAAGTAGCGGTCAAAGCCGGAAATCATCAGAATCTGCTTGAAGAGCTGCGGCGACTGCGGCAGGGCGTAGAAATTTCCCACATGGACGCGGCTGGGAACGAGGTAGTCGCGCGCACCTTCTGGGGTGGAGCGCGTCATGAAGGGCGTTTCCACTTCGAAGAAGTTCTGCTCCGACAAATACTGCCGCACTGCGAGCGCGATTTTGTGGCGCACCTCGAAATTGTGCTGCATCTCGGCGCGGCGCAGGTCGAGATAGCGGTACTTCAGCCGTACCTCCTCATTGACAATGGCGTCTTCCGCAGGCGAAAACGGCGGGACCTTCGCATCATTCAGAATGCGAATCTCGTCGGCGACGATTTCAATCTCACCTGTCGCCATCTTTGGATTGACGACGTCCTTGCCGCGTAACCGTACTTTGCCGACAGCCGCGACAACATACTCGGGCCGCGCCTGCTCCGCCTTTGCGTGACCCGCGGGGCTCAGGTCCTTATCAAGCACGACCTGCGAAATGCCGTAGCGGTCGCGCAGATCAAGAAAGATCAGGTTGCCGTGGTCGCGGCGGCGATTGACCCATCCAAGCAGAACAACAGATTTCCCGGCGTCTTCAGCGCGAAGCTCGCCACAGGTATGCGTGCGTTGCAGATTTCCTAAAAAGTCCAGCAAAGTTTCTGTCCTAAAAATTTAAGGTTGTCATCCTGAGCGCAGCGAAGGGTCTGCTTTATCTCGAAATTCGTGCCTCCGAAAAGAAAACCAGATCCTTCGCTGCGCTCAGGATGACAGGTTGGTTAGACTCATTCTGCTTTCAGCGACTGCGCTAGCTCCGTGCGGGGCACCTTCACTTGCTCGCCACTCGCAAAGTCCTTAACGGTCAGAATACCGGATTGCAGCTCATTCTCGCCGAGCAGCACAATCTTCCGCGCGAGCTTGTTTCCCATTTCGAACGACTTTTTTAAGCGGAAACCGCCATCGCCGAGTTCAATCCGCAATCCGGCGCGACGCAGATCGCGCGCCAGTTCCAGCGCAGCAGGATTCAGCGCCTCGCCCAGTGGCGCAATATAGGCATCGGCCAGAGCGAGCTTTTGATCTGCCTGCGCTTGCAACGTCAGGATCAAACGGTCCTCGCCCATGGCAAAGCCAATCCCCGGGGCCTTTGGTCCGCCGATGACTTCCGACAATCCATCGTAGCGGCCGCCGCCCAGCAAGGCATTCTGCGCGCCCAATCCGCCATGCGTGAATTCGAACGTTGTACGCGTGTAGTAGTCGAGGCCGCGCACCAGCCTTGGATTTACCGAATAGGCCACTCCGCAGGCGTCGAGCGCGGCGCAGACAGCGGCAAAATGCGCCTTCGACGATTCATCAAGAAAATCGGCAATCTTTGGCAGTGTTTCGATGATTGGCTGGTCTTCCGGAACCTTGCAGTCAAGCACGCGCAATGGGTTCGTGTTCGCGCGCTGCTGGCAATCGGAACACATCAGCGGAGCCTTTTCCTTCAGTGCCTCGCGTAACGCCGCAATGTAGCGCGGACGATCACTCATCGAACCGACGGAGTTGAGTTCCAGCTTCCAGCCCTCGATGCCAAGTTCAGTAAGCAGCGTCGCCAGCATCTCCAGCACTTCTGCATCCCGAAGGGGAGATTCAGAACCAGCGCTTGGCGGACCAATTACTTCCGCGCCTATCTGATAGAACTGCCGGTAGCGGCCCTTCTGTGGACGCTCGCGCCGAAACTGCGGACCGATGTAGTAGAGCTTCTGCAGCAGGCCCGTCTCACCAAGCTTGTTCTCGATGTATGCGCGGACCACGCCAGCTGTATTTTCAGGCCGCAGGGTCAGCGATTGCGCTTTTTCCGACTGCGCACGTGCGCGGTCTTCCCAGGTGTACATCTCTTTTGAGACGATGTCCGTCTCTTCGCCCACGCCGCGCGCAAAGAGCTGCGTGTCCTCAAAGATGGGCGTGCGAATCTCGCCGAAGTTGTAGCGCGCGAAGACACGTCGCGCAGTTTCTTCGACAAAATTCCAGAGTTCGGTTTCCGGCGGCAGTAAATCCCGTGTGCCGCGAACGGCTTTCAATGTGCTCATTTCTTTTGTGTAGGGCCTTATTTCCAGCTTATCAGGATGCCGGCTATTTCCAGTTCTTCTGCTCTTCGAGATAAATCTTCGTGTAATCGAGATAGTTGCGGGCGTACTTCAGAATCAGGTCGCGGTCGTCGGAGGTCAGCTCGCGACGCACCTTGCCGGGCACACCTGCGACCAGCGATTTCGGAGGAATCTGCGCGTTTTCAGGCACCACCGCGCCCGCAGCAATGATTGATCCCTCGCCGATGTGCGCATTATTGAGAATCACCGCGCCGATGCCGATCAGGCAGGCATCCTCAATTACGCAGCCGTGTATGGTGGCGTTGTGGCCGATGGTGACCCAGTCGCCGACAATCACCTGATAGAGATTTCGCATACCATGCAAAACCGCGCAGTCCTGGACGTTTGAATGGTCGCCGATGCGGATCGAGTTCACGTCGCCGCGCACCACGGCATTCATCCAGATGCTGGAGTGCTCGCCGAGAACCACGTCGCCGAGCACCTGGGCGGAAACATCGACGTAGCAGCTCGCGGGAATGACAGGCGTATGTCCCTGATAGGAGCGGATCATGACTTGCACCTCGGCATACATCAAGTGTAAGCCGGAGACGCGGTCAGGTGCGCGCCATCTCCTGCGGGCGGAAGATCGATCGCCAGGACGCATCTAGGTAGAGCCAGCGCTGCGTGCTGAACCAGCTGGTAGGCAGTTCCGGCACATGAAGAAAGCCGTGGCCCACGGCGCAGATCAGCTCGGTGCCGTTCCAGGCAAGGAAATTGCGTGAAGGCTCGCCGACATGCACGGGGTTGCGCAGCACTTGCAGGCAGACCGGGCAGCGGCGGCGCTGATCGCGCAGCATCCAGCGAAATGCGGCCAGAGCAGTCGCAAATGTGATGATGAGTTGAGCCGATTGCGTATCCTGAAATGCCTGTGCCGCGTCCAGCGACGCAAAACCTACAGCGGGCAGAATCAGAGCGAACTTCGCGCAAAAGAAGAGCCAGCGGCGCAGCCGCAACGAAAGTGTTTGCTGCCGCGGATTGTAGGGATATTCTCCCAGGGGCAAAGACGTGGTGGCCGGAAGCGCCAGTAGTGCCAGCAGCGTTGCGAAAGCGAAGAAGGCAAAGGGCTGGTGCTGATAATGGATTACGGAAACGCAGGCGAACCCTGCAGCGCTCTCACCTCTTTGCCATGCGGTCATGTGCCAGCTGCGCTCTGATGGATTGCGCGTGAGCGACGGCTGCATCCGGGCTACTACAAATCCGATTCCGCTGGGTGAAAGAGCGTCCATACGCTTGTCACTCTCCAGCAGCCATGCTTCGACTTTCCCGGGAAGGTGCCACGCATCGGGCTTAGCGACTCCAGCGATGGTGACCTTCTCGCCCATGAGGAAAACTACCCGTCCGGCAACATGAGGATCGGCGTGGAAATACCTGCGCCACACGGCGTCGCTCAGGATGAGTCGCGGGCCGGTGTCGGCACCGGATCTTTCAGCCGGAAAATTGGACGTTTGCAGCATGGACAACAGATTGCCCGAGGCGCGCGCGATGAAAAGCTCCAACTGTACGCCATGACCAGTGTGTAGTTCTCTGCGCATGATCTGGTAGAAGGCCAAATTAGAGAACACGCCCTGCGCCGCGCGTTGCCAGTACCGAAATTCATCCAGCGAAACACTCGGAGTCGGACTTTGAGTAGCGGCATCGCTCGAAACTATGACCAGCGTGCGCGCATCGTGGTACGACGACGGCAGCAGGGTTGCGTGCGTTCCAGGTAGAAGAAGGGCTGTACCCAAGCCCACCAGTCCGGTCAGCAGGAGAACAAGCAGGCACAATGCTGGAGAGGAGCCGAGCTTATGCGGCCTGTCAGCGTTAGCGACGCTAAGATCAGCCCGAAGCAGATGAGCATCCCGAAACGCGCCAGCGACAAATGCGGCAATCTCCCCTTCATCGCGCAGGTTAGCGATGTGCCACAGCTCGCCCTTCCATTCCTTCAGCCACTCGCGGCGTTCGTCTCCGGGAACCATCCACGAGGCAATACGCAGAGCAAGCATGTAAGGGCGCGTCATACGTGCTCCGTTTCGGTCTGTTTTTCGGTTTGCGGCAACAGCTTTTCAAGCAGAGGGTAGCGCTTGACTGATGCTTCCAGCGTCGTCTTTCCGGCGCGCGTCACTTTGTAATATTTGCGCGGCGGGCGCTGCTCGGCACTGGCGATGGACTCAGATTCCCACTTCGACTGGATCAAGCCGTCACGCTCCAGCCTGCGCATCGCCGGATACACGGTGCCGCTAGGCAGGCCTGTCATCTCCATCACGCTGAAGCCATAGATGTAGCCAGCGCTGATGGCGCGCAGAATCAGCGCGGCAGTATGCGAAAGTTTCGGCTCGGCGCCCATGCGCTGCATTTTACCTATGTAGCATGCTACTTGACAAGTAAATAAGTAGTTTGCTACATAGGGTACATGCAGGCTGCTCCTGTCCTCGAACTCCAGAACATTACCAAGCGCTACCGCGGCATTGCGGCAGTTGAAAATGTGAGTTTTCAGCTTGATGCAGGCGAGATTGCCGGATACCTCGGTCCCAACGGCTCGGGCAAATCGACCACGGTAAAGATCATCACCGGCATGGTTCAGCCAAATCTGGGCAAAGTCCTCTTTCGTGGCATGCCGATCCACGACAGTCTAGTCGCGTTCCGTGCTGTTCTCGGCTATGTACCTGAAGAGGCGCACGTCTACACGCATCTCTCTGGGCTCGAATATTTGCAACTTGTTGGACGCCTGCGTGGCATGACGGAAAAACTCATCGCGCTCAAGGCCAACACCCTCTTGAAACTGCTGGCGCTTGAATCCTGGCGCTATTCGCCGATTTCGCTCTACTCGAAAGGCATGAAGCAGCGCGTACTCATCGCAGCCGCATTGATGCACAACCCGCAACTGCTGATCTTCGACGAGCCGCTTTCCGGGCTTGATGTTGCTTCCTCGCGGCTTTTCAAAGATCTGCTCTCAGCGCTTGCAGCCGAGGGCAAGGCGATTCTTTACATCTCGCATGTGCTGGAAGTGGTCGAGCAGATTTGCAGCCGCGTGATTGTGATCGCGCAGGGAAAGATCCGCGCCAATGCCGCGCCATCCGAGCTGACGCAGCTTATGCAACTGCCGAGTCTCGAAAGCGTCTTCGCGCAGTTGGTTCAGCAAGAGGACACCAGAGCTGTCGCCTCCGAAATGGTTGAAGTGATGAGGGCAACCCGTGCTTAGCGCATTTCCATTTTTTTCGCCCTCAGAAAACCCCGTGCTGTCGCTCGAAGTGCAGGCGCGGGGGGTTTCGAAAGAAATTGTCCGCATGAACCGCTTCGTTGTCCTGACGGGGCATTTCTTCAACCGCTTTTTTGATAACCCGTTGACTTCGCTCGATGGAGAAAACGGCGTGAGGGTCATCCAGGTACTCAGTTTTCTTGCTGTCCCGGGCCTGATGATGGCCCTTTCGCTCATTCCTTCCTACTTCATTTTTCCTCCGAACACCGCGCCGCGCGGTTACTGGCCACGCGTCAGCGACCACTATTTTTACGTCATGTATGCCACGGTCTCGATGGGAGCTGCGACTGTTTTTGAGTGGGACCTGCTCTTTCCTGACTTGATCGATGCTCATGTCCTGACTCCGCTGCCGGTTCAGGCACGCAAGCTGTTTGCCGCGAAGCTGGCGGCACTGGGCGCGTTCGTAAGCCTCTTTCTGCTCGCCAGCGCCGTGTTCGGCACTGTGCTTTTGCCCCTCATTGCGGAAGAACACAGCTTTTTGCGGCACGTCATGGCGCATGTTCTTGCAGTGGCTGCTGGAGGCTTCTTTGCCGCCGGTTTTTTTGTTGCGCTCCAGGGAGTTCTGCTGAACGTTTTGGGGGAAAGGCTCTTTCGTTCGATATCGTCACTGTTGCAAGGTCTGTCGCTGGCTGCCTTGTTGCTTGTGCTTTTTCTTTTTCCTTTGCTGTCGCATAACCTGCGCCCACTGTTGACGTCCGGCGGACAGGCTGCGATCTGGTTCCCGCCTTTCTGGTTTCTCGGCATCTATCAGGTCCTGCTGGAAGGCGGACGGGCATCGCCGGTCTTTCACATGCTGGCTGTAAGAGGCCTATGGGCGCTGCTTGCCGTCCTCTCCCTTGCCTGCCTTACTTATCCGCTGGCATATCTCAGAAAGGTGCGAAGCACGATTGAAAGCAGGATTGGAAAGAGATCGCGCAACCGGCTGGCCGATATTAAGGATGCTCTTCTGCATTCGGTTTTCATCTTCAAGCCGTCTGAGAGGGCGGTGTATCACTTTACGAGCAGGACTCTACAGCGAGCGCCGCATCATCGGGTGTATCTCTCCATGTACGCCGGCGCCGGACTGGCGCTTCTGATTGCCATCACGGTCGAGCTTCGCCAGGCTGGCGGTCATCTGGCGATTGCCGTTTCCAGGCATGGACTGCTGGCGGCTGTGCCGGTCGTGGCCTTTCTCGCGGTCGCTGGGCTCAAGGGCGCATTTATGTCTCCGGTAGAGCTGAAGGCAAACTGGGCTTTTCATCTCACCGGCAGACGGCCCAATACGGAACATATTGCATCGACGCGGCGATGGACTCTTTTACGCGCTCTGTGGATCACTGTCCTGGTACTTTTACTGGCCCAGATCATCGGACGGGCCGCTTTTACAAGCCTTCGGCCGCTGATGGCGCAGTTGCTTGTGGCCCAGGGGGTCTGCCTTCTCCTTATCGACGTGTTGTTTCTGCGGTTTCTGTCGGTGCCGTTTACTGTGCCGCTGGCTTACTCGAAGCGGAATGTAGCGGTGATTGTCACTCTGTTTCTGGTTTTGTTTCCGCAGTACATCCGGCTGGCTGTCGCTGTCGGAGAGTGGACGGGGCAGGGCATCCCGCATTTCGTTGTCACGGGCCTGTTGATCCTGGTTGCCCATGTCCTCTTACAGAGGAAGCAGCGACAGGTGATTCAGGAGCGCGCGGCGCTGCCGGAAGACGACGACTTCGAGGAATTTCCGCAGCGGCTTGGGCTCTCATAAGCCCCAAAGTCCATAAGCTGCTCAATCAGCATTATTTAAATTCATCTAAATTGGCGCCGGAATCCTGATATCCTATACGAGCCCTGGTGGGCCGGTTTGGAGGTGTAGTTCAGTTGGCAGAGGTTCGTGTGCAGGAAGGCGAGCCGCTCGAAAATGCGTTGCGCCGGTTTAAGCGCAAGGTACAACAGGAGGACATCATCAAGGAAGTAAAGCGTCACTCCTTCTACCTGAAGCCCGGTGAAAAGCGCCGCGTAAAAGAAGCGCTGGCACGCAAGCGGAATCGCAAAAAGGCTCGTAAAGAGCAGGACTAACCCCACTTCCCATCATCATGCGTTGACAGCCCCGTAGCGATTGCGACGGGGCTGAGTCATCAGAAGTAGTGCCGCAGTTCACTCGGCATGTCTCTCGGCATGTCATACCGGTTCGATTAAGCAGCCGGTAGTCGCCGCCCCTCACCGCGGCCGGGCCCCTTTCATAAGAAGTTCACAAAAGAAGTTCGCTACGATCAGCAGCTTCCGTTCACCATTCTGTGAATTGGGGCTCTGAGCCGTCGCTGCGGTATCTTTGCAGCCCGGCTGGGGAACGCAACATGGAGTTTGTAGATAAGATTCTCAAGTGTGTGGACTGCGGGAATGAATTTGTATTCACCGCCGGGGAACAGCTGTTCTTTCACGACAAGCAATTCCGGAACGATCCAAAACGGTGCAAGCTTTGCAAGGCAAAGCGGGCTTCGGGGGGCTCGGCGGTTCGCGCGGAAACCCGCACGACGTGTTCGGAATGCGGCCACGAGACGACGGTGCCATTCAAGCCGACGCAGGGGCGTCCAGTGCTTTGCCGGGAGTGCTTTCAGCGGAAGAGGATAGTGCCTGCGGCCGCGCAGCCGCGGCCAGCTACTCTCTGAAATTTTATTGGATTCAGTGTGTCGCCAGGGCCTTGCGCGACGGTGTGCGTGTTTTTCCGGTGGATGCGTTATCCGCGACTGCCAGGGACGGTTGTTTCTTAGCGCTGCGTTTGTCATCTTCGTGCGTAACCAGCAGAGCTTCGATCTGCACCAGCAGGTCCTGGGTATTCATCGGCTTTACCAACACCTCGTCTGCGCCCTGCTCCTGCCAGTCGTCGCCGGGAATAGGAAACGCTGTCAGCATGGCCACAGCCGGTTGGTAAGGCGCTTTCTTGGCTGCGCGTACTACTTCAAGGCCCGCACTTTCGCTTTCCATGCGCATGTCGGTGATTACCATATGGAACGGGCCAGTTTTGATCTTTGATTTGGCCTCTTTGGCAGAAGCGGCTGTTTCTACTTCAAAGCCGTTGAATTCCAGCACTGCCTTCAAGGTCAGCAGGACCGCCAGTTCGTCGTCCACAAGTAAAATACGCCGCTTCATAGAAAACTCCTGACTGAAAAACCAAATAATACCGATCAACCCTGCATGACGCCAGAGTCAAACCCGCCGCATATCCATTGATACACTAAACAACGTGGCAGAATATCACGTCGAGAACTTCGGATGCCGAGCTAACCGTTCAGACGGCGAGGCCATTTCAGCAGAGCTGCGGCAGCAGGGTTGGCTTCCGGCAGCGGATTTCGCCAACGCCAAAGTCGTCGTGGTCAATACCTGCAGCGTTACTGCCAACGCTGACAGCGGAGCGCGCGCCTTCATTCGCCGCGTCCATCGCCACAATCCAGTGGTAAAGATCATTGTTACAGGATGTTATGCGCAGCGTGCGCCCGAGGAATTAGTGGCGTTAAATGGCGTGACTGGGGTCGTCGGCAACAGCCATAAATCACTGGTGGTAGAGAGAGTTCTTGAGCCGACGGGCTTTATTCCGCTGGCAAGGCTGGTCAACAACGTTCCTGTGCTGGTGGATGAAAATTTCGCGCATACCGATCTGGCGGCGCTGCCGTTCGCTGAGGATGCGCATCAAACTCGGCCTAATCTTAAGGTGCAGGACGGCTGCGCCAACCGCTGCGGGTTCTGCATCATACCGGAAACGCGCGGCCCCAGCCGGTCGGTTCCGCTGGCGGAATGTCTTGCGTCAGTCACGCGCTTCGTGGAAAACGGCGGTCAGGAGCTGGTGCTCTCCGGCATCAACCTGGGCCGCTGGGGACGCGACCTTAACCCGGCGCAGAAATTTGTCGATCTGGTGGCTGCGATTTTCCAACAGACGGCGCTGCCCCGCCTCCGGCTGAGTTCGATTGAGCCGATGGACTGGACATCTGAGTTGCTAGCTCTCTTCTCAGCTTATTCGGGACGGCTTGCACGCCATGCACACCTGCCGCTGCAATCGGGTTCTGATACGATTCTGCGCCGGATGTACCGCCGCTATCGCCCCTGGCATTACGCAGAAAAGCTCGCCCAGATTCGCAGCTTTATGCCTGACTCCGGTATTGGCGCGGATGTAATGGTTGGCTTCCCCGGCGAGACAGACAAACATTTCCAGGAGAGCTACGACTTCATCGCAGCCCAGCCGCTAACGTATCTACATCTCTTTCCATTTTCCGCGCGCCCGGGCACACCGGCTGCGGAACTTCATCGCCAACAGCCTGTTCCCGCAAAGTCCGTTCAGGAGCGGATGAATGCCATGCGTTCTCTGGCGGATGAGAAAAAAAGGACCTTCCGGAGCAGCTTTCTCGGACGTGAATTGGACGTTATCACTCTGAGGGGAAGCGGGGCTGCAACCACCCCAGCGCTGTCAGATAACTTCATCAAGGTAGACATTGCAACGGTTTGCCCGCCTAACCGCACCATGCGAGTGCAGGCCGCTCATCTGACCGAAACCGGCTTGTACGCGCTTCCGTTGCAGCAATAAAAAGCTACCAGCAATAAAAGCCATTCGCATCAGAAGTAAGAGTAGACCTGCTTGCTATACTGAGTAGGTATGTGGCGCTGCCACTATTTTGGAGGAAACACCCCATCGCACAACTAGACAAGCGTTCAGCCAAGCAGTTTATCCGTATCAATGAAAGAATCCGCGCGCGCGAAGTGCGCGTGATCGATGACAAAGGCGAGCAACTCGGCATCATGGCGCCTTTTGACGCACTGAAGATCGCCCGTGAACGCGGGCTCGATCTCGTGGAAGTATCGCCGAACGCGGTGCCTCCCGTCTGCCGCATCCAGGATTACGGCAAGTTTCTTTACGAAAAAGACAAGAGCGAGCGAGCGGCCCGCAAGAAGCAGAAAGTCATCGTGGTCAAAGAAGTCAAGTTCTCTGTCACTGTCGACGAGCATGACTACCAGACCAAGAAGAACCAGGCTGTCCGCTTTTTAACCGACGGCGACAAGGTGAAGGCCTCGCTGCGCTTCAAAGGCCGACAGATGGCCCATCGCGAACTGGGCTACAACATCATCAATCGCCTCATTCAGGACATTGGCGACGCGGGCACGGTTGAGTTTATGCCGCGCATGGAAGGCACGACGCTTCATGCGATTCTTGCACCCGGCAAGAAGGAAGCACCCAGGAAGCCGGCTGCTCCAAAGCCGCCTGTCACACAGACTCCGCAGGCGCAGCCCGCACAATCGTAAATTGGCAAGAGTTGTCATCCTGAGCGAGATTTGGACGCAAATTAAGAGAGAAGCAGATCCTTCCCCTTCGTTGCACTCAGAGAGTCAGGGTCAGGATGACAACGTTCTTCAATGCGAGTAGTTCTGGGCGTAGGTGTCTTTAGGCAGTCCTTCTTGAATGGCCTTGTCGCGCAATTGAAATGCGGAGGCGCGATCGGTGGCTGACCCCAGCGTTACCAGGAAGGGCGCTCCGCTGCCTTTGGGCGAGAAGACGCTTGCCTGCAAGCCGGGATGCGCTTCATTGATGGTGCGTGCCTTGTGCTCCGCCTGGTCCTGGTAGTTATAGGTGAAGGCCACCACCCGCCACATGCCTTTCGGTGATGTAGTAATGGTCGCGACAGCAGCTGGTTTTGCCGCAGGCTGCGGAGGAACTGCCGCGGGCTTTCTGCGAGGAGTTGTCTCCGGGGAAACGACTACAACCGGATTCTGTGCTGCGGCATCTTTGGAGCTGTATGCATGATGCAGCATGGCCCATAGTGCGAACCCGGCTAATAGAAGCAGCACAATGGCGCTGCCGATCTTGAGTGGTGCTTTGAGAGAAGCGCTTTGGCGCGCTGGTTCCAAACTCCGGTCCTGCTTGGTGGGCTCGCTCGCAACGGCTGACTTCTGGGGAGTTTTCGTTTGCGTGGGCATGGGTGCGGTCGTTGCGGGAGGGTGTAGTATCGCGGCAATTTCGTCGAGTGTTGCGCCTCCTGTCAAAGTTTGCCGCACAATCTGAACGAATGGGGGCGGAAGCAACTGCAATGATGGGTCGTTCCCGTCCGATACTCTTTTCAGTGGCTTTTGTGTCAGGCATTGATGCAGCAGGCTTCCAAGATCACGCAGGTCTTTGGCGGCAATCGGCTCGAAAGCCATGTCCGCCGGTACAAGTTGCAGGTAATCGCTGCGCAGCTTAATGGTATCGCCGGAAGCCAGCACGCTGGCCGCTTCCAGTCGCCCGCAGACCAGGCGCTCTTTGTGGATCGCACGCAGCGCACTCACCAGGCTATCCGCTACCTGCCTGGTTTCATCTGCGGAAAGCGCGCGTTCGCGAAGCACGTCTTCGAGGTTCTCTTCGGTGTATTCCATCACCGCGTAGACCAGCGGCGTAGCACGCAGCCGGGTCGCTCCGGATTCGAAAATCGCAACGACATCGGCGTCACTGACCTTCTCGACGACGCGCAGGCGTTCCAGCAGCATCTTTTCATCGTTCAGCGATTCAATCAGGCCGATGATCGCAGGCTTGCCCTCGAATTGCGCCTCAAACCACCCGCATCTACCCTCGGAGCGCATCAGCTTTCCGAGCGGATAGCGGCCTTCCACAACGTTGGATTCGAAATCACTCCACAAAACGCATTCTCTCTCTAATGAAGTTCAAAAGCTTTTGCGCGAGCACGCTACAGCATCTCACGCAACCAGCTGATTCAGGCAGGAAAGTTGAAGAGGGAGACGAAAACTATGCGACCGAGCTTTCCGGAGCGTTCATCGGCGGCGCGGGAGTCAGCCTGGGAACGGCGCTGGCTCGCGCCAGCAGCGACATGCCTTCCTGGGCAAGTTCGCGCGCCATCTTGCGTAACTCGTGGGGGCGCTCGTTGTGGACGTTGGTCAACTGGAAGAGAGCGGCCGCCGCTTTCAGCTTGGCCACGCCTTCAAATGCCATGGAACCCGCGCCGTCCGCGGCCTGCACAACGTTGTCCGCCGTGACTTTGAAGACATCGTCGCCGGCGATGACATAGGCTATCTGATATTTTTCCAGGGCTGAGGCGTAGGGGGGTGTGGTCGTCATATACAGATCCTTCAATAGGGAAGTAATAGGTACTACGATGCGTTCTGCGCGGGAACAGTTCACATCGCAGCGCCTTTCAACGTTAGTAAAGAACAGTTGAGAAGCAAAATCCAATGCTGTCTCTGTTTTTCCTGTGTCAGTTTTGATTCCCCTCGCATTTTTGCGCCCTCAACCTTGGTTTGCAGTCTGCAAAAATTGCCGTGCGATGTGCGAACGACGTGCTATTCTTGCTCCCGCATTCCTGAGGGGACAGCAATGGGAGTCAATAACTTCACTTACAGCCAGGATGGTCTTGCCCTCACCAAGCAGTTCGAGGGTTGCCGCCTGACAGCCTATCAAGATCAGGTCGGTGTCTGGACGATCGGCTACGGCCATACCGGCAAAGACGTTGTTTCCGGTCTGACGATCACCCAGGACCAGGCAGACGCCCTGCTGGCGCGCGATATCGCCGGGTCGTCCGCATATGTGAACCTGGTGGTCACGATGGCCTTGCAGCAGAACCAGTTCGATGCGCTGGTGGACTTCGTCTTCAATCTGGGCCGCACAGCCTTTGGCAACTCAACCATGCTCAAGTATCTGAACGCAGGCAATTTCGCCGGCGCGGCCGGCCAGTTCGTGCTTTGGGACCACGCCGGAGGCCAGGTCGTTCCCGGCCTCCTGCGCCGCCGCCAGGCTGAAGCGGCGATGTTCCAGGGTGCCGAAGACGGCGGTTTCGGGGTTTCAAATGGGTGATCGCATTACCTTGCCTGAGAGCGCGACTTTTCAGCGGCTGGAAGACCAGATTGCCTGGTATAGCAGCAAGAGCCGGTCCGCGCAAAAGATCTTCAAGCGCTTTAAGGTGGTCGAAATCATCGCTGCGGCGCTTATCCCGTTCCTGAGCGGCCTGAGCTTCAGCGACACAGTCAGGGTCTACATCCCGGTGACCACCGGCATTCTCGGCATGCTGATTACGATCCTCGAAGGCATCCTGCACCTGAACCAGTATCAGCAGACCTGGACCAACTACCGCGCAACGTCCGAGGCGCTCAAGCACGAGAAGTTCCTGTACATCGCTCATGCCGGTTCGTACGCCACGGTGTCAGACCCGGATGCGTTGTTGGCCGAGCGCGTCGAAGGCCTGGTTTCGCAGGAGAACTCGCAGTGGACTTCAGTCCAGCAGCAGTCGGCAAAACAGCAGGCTAAACCAGGTACCGATGATGGCGGATATGGTGTTCCAAGATGACAGGTAAACCTCGTGCCTACACTACCCGAAATTTATGCGCGCAAGAAAGAAGCTAGCGGTCAAGTTAGCGCTCAAACGCGAAGTTTAGCATTGGGTCTGCTCGCACTTACATGGGTCCTTCTTACTGCACATGATGAACCTCTGCGGTCAATGGCGGCTAATGTAAATCCGTATCTGATCCTCTGGCTCGCTGCCATTTCTATACTTGTCATCATGTGCGATCTCTTACAATACGTGGCTATAACGAGCATGGCTAATGCTGCTTACAAGCGAGCAGAAGCTTCACAAGCAAAGATGAGTCAGTACGATAACAAGTCCTTCGCATATAAGGCTCAAGCAACGTTGTATTATGCCAAATTCTGGATTCTTGCAGTAGGTGCCATCTTGCTCTTAGTTATCTTCATTCAACTTCTCTCGCCAATCAGGCCACCTAGTCAGTCATCAAGACACTGGTTTCCGCTCTGATTAATGTTTATTTTATTTCTAGGATGAGGCTAGCTACTGCCCGCGCACAAACTCAAGCTGGTGTGAATTGGCCGGGCGCTGCGCATAGGTGTTTTCGATCAGCACGTTGAGTGTTCCATTGCGGCTGGGGAAAATGGTCAGCGAGGCGACACGACCCTTTTCCTGTCCGGTGGCATCGCTCAACATGCTCCATGTCGCCTTAGCCTTTCTGCCGTCGAAGACAGCGTCCTGTGTACCCCAGTCGCAGTTAGAAGGGCGGCACAAGCCCCAGGCGTGGATGGCGAGCTGATCGCCTTCGCCGGAGATGTCAAGCTCGACAATCGCGTTGTGTCCATCGGCTTCATGGTTCGTCCATCGGCCGTTGAGAGCGCGCGCCCCACGTTCGGTAAAAGGGTGTTTCAGCACAAAGAAAAGGATGAGTGCGGCGACCACAATCGCGAGTATGATCAGGCCAGCGGACAGTCGTGAACCCGGCTTCATTGGCCCTTGTGCGGTTTCAGGCGCAGAGTGGAGCGGAGGCAACTGCACAGGCACGGCGGCGTGGACCGGCTCGGCTTCCAGCGCAGGGTGTAGTGGCGGCAGCTGGACGGGTACGGCGGCGTGGACTGGCTCGGCTTCCGCCGCCTTCGACGCGTTTACGTACTGCGCCAGTGCCTTGATAAGCAGCTCCACGTCTGAGTTCCAGCGGGCGTGCGTCAGCTCAACGCTGTTGCGGTAGGCCAGATCTTTCAGATTGTCCGGAAGCTGATCGGCGTGCGGCATGTGCGCGTCGTGCACCAGCACGGGAATGACGGCGATGTTCCGCTTCAGCGCCGAGGCGATTTCGAGCCGGACGTAATCATTTTCGTTGTCGAGGCGGCGCGCGCCGTCCGATCCGGCGATGGTCGCCCAGGTTGGCCCAATAATGGCGAGCTGCACGCCACAAGAGGCCACGTTATCATCGATGGCCTTGCGAAAATCCGTTCCCGGGTCGATGCCCGATACATCCATGAAAACCGCGTCGTTGCCGAAAGCCCGTGTCAGGTCGTCAAAGAGCCGTCCAGCCTCGCCTTCGGTGTCGTCACGGCGATAGCTGATAAAGATGGCGTGCGCCACAGTGTCCCCCTGTTTTTTCTGCGAAGCAGAATCATAGGGGGTGATGGGAGTTAGGGCAAGGCGATTTCACTGGCCTGATGCGGATTTGATCTCTTATCGGGCCCACCCGCTCGTAGCTAAATCCATGAAAAGGCGTGGTGCTCTGCCAGAATTGTCCAATTTCTCACGGGTTGTTGTGCTTTTGAGCCCTTTTCAGTCGGCGCCAGAGCGCAAGGCAGGAATAGCAAAAGGAATGAAAATAGTGATTGTTGTTCCACTGCGCTCTTTCTCGGTGCTGCTGGAGACAGAGATCTCGCCTCCGCGCTTCTCCACAAGCTGTTTTGCGACCCAGAGACCGATGCCGGTTCCCATGTCGCCCTTCGTGGTGAAGAATGGCTCGAATATCTTTTCCAGGTGCTCCTGCCCGATTCCAGTGCCGCTGTCGCGAATGACCATGTGAACCCCGTCACCTTTGGATCTGGTGAGCTCTCGAGTAGAGATATGGAGCAGCCCTCCTCCTTTCATCGCATCTATGGCATTGGTAATGATATTGGAGATGACCTGGAGCATCTCGCCCTTGCCTATCGCAATCTTCCGGACATCATTGAATCGCGTGTCCACTGAAATCGATGAAGCATGCAATCTGGAGTTGTAAACGGTCAACACGTTCTCTACCAGATCATGCAGATAAAGTTCCGTGGGCGAGTTCGAGTCACGATAATAGCCCAACGTCTGTTTCGCAATGTGGGTAACCCGTTCCAGTTCCCCTTCTGCGATACGCAGGAGATTGTAGGCTTTGCCTTCTGCGGGGCTGCATTCCCGCGCCAGGTAGATCAGGTTCATTAGCGATTCGAGAGGATTGTTGATCTCGTGAGCGATTGCGCTGGCCATTCGCCCAGTGGCTGCAAGCTTCTCAGACTGGATCAAAAGCCGCTCAATTCGTTTGCGGTCCGAAATATCCCGCGCAACCTTTGAGGCGCCAATTACCTTGCCCAATTCGTCGCGGATGGGTGAGATCGTGACTGACACCTCGATGAACTCGCCATTTTTCTTTTTCCGTGTTGTTTCGTAATGATCGATCCGCTGTCCCGCTCTCAGCTTCCGCAGGAGTTCATCTTCTTCGTAGTACAGCTCTTCAGGAATGAGCCGCAAAATAGGCTGGCCAATCATCTCGTCAGCGGTATATCCAAACATGCGGCATGCCCCTTCATTCCAGGTCCTCACAATGCCATTCAGATCCTTGCTGATAATGGCATCATCCGCGGAATCCACAATCGCAGCCAGCATGAAAAGGCTCTCGTCGTTTCTTCGCTGGTCCGAAATGTCGCGGGCGATGTTTGAAGCGCCGATGACATGCCCTTCTGCATCTTTGACCGGCGAGATGGTAACGGAAACAGGAAACCTTTCACCGCTCTTCTTCAGCCCCGTAGTCTCGAAGTGATCGATATGGCTGCCGTCCCGCAGTTTGGAACGAATTTGATCCCCCTCATAGTGCAATTCCGGCGGAATGAGCCGGCGAATGGACTGGCCGACAATTTCTTCCGGCTCATATCCGAATACGCGAGTCGCGGCTTTGTTCCAGGTGATAATCGTCCCGTTCAAATCCCCGCTGATGATGGGATCGTCGGAGGAGTCGACGATCGCGGCGAGGTGAAAACGAGGATCGAAGGCACTTTGTTTAATCTCTTTTGTGCCTTTCTCCCGGATGTAACGGACAGATTGCAAAGCTCATAACTCCAATTCGGTATCTGGTGGCGTCATGGCGGAATTTGACGCTTAGGAAGTACGATGCCGATTGAACTTCGAATGATTTCTACCCGGGAGCCATCGCATCGCAAGGCACCTTCATCCGGCAACGCATGGGTAGCGCTTAACACCTCAATCCCGTATACTGGTTGATGTTGTATCTACTGTTTTTCTAAGCAGGAAACCATGCCCAAATTGAAGACACACAGGGGCGCGGCCAAGCGCTTCAAAAAGACTGGTACCGGCAAAATCAAGCGCGGGCAGTCGAAGATGCGCCACATCCTTACGTCGAAGGAGACCAAGACCAAGCGCAAGCTCGCACAGAGCGCACTGGTTTCGGACGCCGACCACGCGAAGGTGGCCCGCATGATTCCATACGCCTGAGTCTGAAATTGCCGGAATCCGGCAATTTCAAGGTCTCCCGGTAAAGCGTTCCGATTGGAGGCCCCGGCCAGCAAAGGCCGAGCGATTCAGGATTGACAAGCGAGTGAAGAGGTTAAAGCCCGGAATTTCCGAGCCTCCTGCCTCCAGCCGCATAACGAAAGACGCAAAAGGAGAACCAAGGCAATGCCCCGCGTAAAACGTGGAACCAAACGCAGTGACCGCCGCAAGAAAATCCTGAAAAGGGCGAGCGGTTATTTCCTCACAAAATCGAAGCTGTACCAGGCAGCTCAGGAAGCCGTTGAACGCGGCCTCAAGTTTGCCTACAGCGGTCGCCGCCAGAAGAAGCGCCAGTATCGCTCCCTCTGGATCGTTCGTATCAATGCAGCCGCCAAGCAGAACGGCATCAGCTACTCGCAGCTGATCAACGGCCTCAAGAAGGCCGGCGTAGAGCTCGACCGCAAGATCCTCGCTGACATCGCCGTGAATGATGCGCAGGGCTTCACCGCTCTGGTAGAGCAGGCGAAGGCCGCTCTGGGGAATGCTGCCGCAGCGTAGTCGAGTTTCTTAGTTTAGTAAAAGGGAGCGCGAATTTCGCGCTCCTTTTTATTTTGCTCAAAGCTTTTGTGCGGAGCCGTAAAAACAGATCCCTCGCGTTGCTCAGGATGACAAATCTAGCGGGAATCGGCATTCTCGCCAAGCGGCAGAAAATACTGCGTACCCTTGATCGGCTCAGACAGCCGCTTCATCAGCAGTTTCAGGTCTTTGTTGTTGTTGACGAAGTCGATGTCCGAAGTATTCACAATCAGCAAATCGCTGGCCGAGTAGTGAAAGAAGAAATGCTCGTAGGCCGCGGCGATTTGCTCGATATAGGCATCGCTGATGGCGCGCTCGCCGGCGGCTCCTTTGCGTTTGAGGCGCTGCTTCAGTACGTCCGGAGTGGCCTGAAGGTAGATGACAAGATCAGGAGCGGGTAATTGCTCATGGAACATTTGGTAGTAACGGTTGTATAGCGCCAGCTCTGCGTCGCTGAGATTGACATAAGCAAAGAGCTTGTCTTTTTCAAAAATGTAATCAGCCACGACAGGCTCGTCGGCATTCTTGGCTTGCCGTAACTGCTCATAGCGTTCAGCGAGAAACCACATCTGTGAGGCAAACGCCATTCCCGGCTCTGCGCCATAGAAACGGTCGAGAAACGGATTGTTCTCCGGCTCGACGATGTGCTTGGCGTGTAGAGTCCGGGCCAGATGCTGCGCGAGAGACGATTTACCGACGCGAATCGGCCCTTCAACGGCGATATATCGAGGCTGCTCAAAAAGCTTGGCCATCACACTAGCTCACAGGCGAATAAAATACGAAACTATCATGCTTCCATGCTGGAGCGCCAGCGGCAGGTTCCAGAACTGGCAACAGGCTAAACTGAATCCACATGCTTGCCACGCTAGCCACTGCAGGAGCCGCGGCCACACTGGCTGCGGGCGGATATGCTTATGCCGCCATGTGGCCCACTTCCCAGATTTTTGGCCGGGCGATTGTCGGCGGCCTCGATCCAGGCGAATTTGCCCTTACCTATGACGATGGGCCAAATGATCCCTGGACGCTGCAATTGCTGGATGTACTGGGCCGCCATAACGTTCGCGCCACCTTCTTTCTGATCGGACGCTTCGTGCGCCAGCGTCCGGAGATTGCCCGCGCGATTCGCGCTGCGGGACATCTTGTCGGCAACCATACCATGAGTCATCCGATGCTTTTGTTTCAGTCTCCCCAAAAGGTGCGCGAAGAATTAGCTGGCTGCAACGCCGCGATCGAAGATGCCTTGGGCGAGCCGGTGCGATATTTTCGTCCGCCTCACGGCGCGCGGCGGCCGGATGTGCTGCGCGCGGCACGGGAACTGGGGCTGGCTCCTGTGCTGTGGAATGCGATGGGCTATGACTGGAAGCCGACGACCGCGGAACAGGTGCTCGAGAATTTGCAGCGTGGGATCAAGCGCAACCGGCGGCGAGGCATGGGGTCGAACCTTCTGCTGCATGACGGTGGGCAGGCCGGGATCGGGCAGGATCGCAGTCATTCTGTGGCAGCTACGGCCCGGTTGCTGGAAGGTGAGAACCAGGTTCGGTATGTGACTGTGGATGCCTGGGGCTGAACTCCGCTAATTCCCCGCTTCACGAACCGCAGCAAACGCCTCCCTTGCAGCAGCAATTGTCGCAGCGATGTCATTCATTGTGTGGGCCGCGCTCATGAACGCAGCCTCGTACTGCGAGGGCGGCAGCCAGACGCCCTGGTCGAGCATGGCGCGATGGAAGCAACCAAATGCCGCTGTATCGGAAGTCGAGGCAGACTCGAAATCGGTCACGCTGTTAGCAGTAAAGAACCAGGTGAACATTGCGCCTACGCGATTCATAGTGACTGGCACACCTGCTTTTACTGCTTCGGCGGCCACGCCGTCTGCTACAGCAGCGCTCAACGATTCGAGCTTGGCATAGACTTCGCTCTGATGTTCTTTCAAATAGCCGACCATCGCGATGCCTGCGGCCATAGCCAGCGGGTTTCCGCTAAGAGTCCCAGCCTGATAAACGGGGCCGAGCGGTGACAGCATGTCCATGATTTCCGCGCGTGCGCCAAAGGCGCCGCAGGGCAGTCCGCCTCCGATGATCTTGCCGAGCGTGGTCATGTCAGGCTGGATGCCATAGAGCTCCTGAGCACCGCCATAGGCGACGCGGAAGCCGGTCATTACTTCGTCGAAAATGAGCAGCGCGTGTTCCTGCTTCGTGATGTCACGGAGCGATTCGAGGTAATCAAGCTCCGGCGGAACGCAGCCCATGTTGCCGACGACCGGCTCAAGGATAATGCATGCGATCTGGTCGCGATGTGCGGCGAAAGCCGCTTCCACGGCGGAGATGTCATTGAAAGGCAAGGCGAGGGTAAAGTGCACAATCTCGTCAGGCACCCCGGCGGATCCTGGGATGCCGAAGGTTGCTACACCCGATCCGGCCTTCACCAACAGGCCGTCGGAATGGCCGTGATAGCAGCCTTCAAATTTGATGATGTAATCGCGCTTGGTGAAGGCGCGAGCCAGCCGGATGGCAGACATGGTGGCTTCCGTTCCGGAGCTGACGAAGCGTAGTTTTTCAATCGACGGATACGCCTCAACGACAAGCTCGGCGAGATCGCCTTCCGTCGGAGTGGAAGCGCCGAAGCTGGCGCTGTTGGCCGCCGCCTGTTGTATGGCTTCGACCACCGGCGGAAAAGCATGGCCAAGAATCATTGGCCCCCATGAGCCGAAATAGTCGATGTAGCGATTGCCGTCCGCGTCCCACAGATACGCCCCCTCGCCCTTGACCGCGAATGGAGGATTGCCGCCGACTGCGCGAAAGGCGCGCACGGGCGAATCAACGCCACCGGGAAAAAGCTGCTCTGCGCGGTGCTGGAGTTCGGCGGAACGATGGAGTTGGCGCTTCAGGGAAACAGGCATAACAGTTCAGTATAGAGCGCAGCAAAAAGCCTTCCGTTGAAGGAAGGCTTCTGTGTCTTGGATTCTTGCCCGGATTAAAGCGCTTCAGCCAAACGCGGCAGCAGGCCGGCATGGCTGGTTTCATAGAGGGCCAGCAATCGCCGCGTCATCAGGTAATAAGAAGAAGCTGCCTGATGGATGTAGAAGGGCGCGCGGATTTGCGAGCGGCGAACGATCATATCAATACGGAGACGGAAGATAGCGCGCTTGAGTTGCACTGCATCGTGACGCATGCGCTCGGTGACGATCACGCCTTCTTCAAAATTCCAGCGCTGCACATATGCGGCGAGCGCGATCAACAGATCGGCGTTAGCCCACATGCGGAGAAGTCCCTCCTTGCCGCCGATCAGTCCCCACAGATGTTCCGGCTCAAGCTGCAGTTGGTTTGCCTTGGGTTGCAGATTGTCGAGCGCTACGATCTCAAGGCCGCGTGAGTGCATGGGTTGCATGCGAGACAACAGGTCTTCCCACGTAGTTGAACGGAGGCGACTGGCGCAGGTCTGTAAATAAACAAGACCGCCAGCGAGAAGAACCAGGAATGAGATCAGTAACAAAATAACCATCGTGGCCAGCTCTCAGCGTAAATTTTGAGCACTGCTAACCTGGGTAGAATCGTATTGAACTTTTGCATGTAAGGCAACAAGATATTTTTGCATTTCTTCCGGTAGTTCCCGCCGTTCCGGTTCCGGCAGCCAGAAGGCTGCGATCCAGTAAATCACGGCGCCGATGTAGGCGAGTGTGCGAACATGCTCAAGTGTTTTAAAATCTTGCAGATGAGCGGTCCCGTAATAGCTGTGGGCAACATCGACCATGGCCGAAATCAGGGCCCAGGCGGTGAGTCCCTGCCCCAGACGCATAACATGATTTTTCCATACTAGGCCCAGCTTCTGTGCGGAGAACATAGTTACAAGGAACAATTCACAGAAAATAAGGCTGGTAAACAGATACGCCCGAATTCCCCAGGCATCGATGGTCTTGGGAACCGACGGATGCACTGCGAAAGTGAGCCCTGCTGCGATAAACGCTCCCACTATTCCGGAAATCAAGAAGCTGGCGCGCGCGTCCCGCACCCATGTACCGGTAGGCCGCAATACAACGCGCGCAACTTCGATGATCAGAGCGACCTGCAACAAGAAATCAAATGCAAATGTGATCCAATAGACCGTCGCATATAAATGAGGGTCATATCGTATCACCAGGAAGCCGATGATATTTTCAACGACGTAGTACCCAATCAGCGTAGTGAATACAGGAAACTGCTGCCATCGTCTGTAAAGGAGCAGGACGACGAACAGAATAAAAGTGCCTGCGAAGCTCGCTGCCCACAATGCGTTGTCCAACAGCGACACTTTCATACAGGCATCTTACGCGGACTGACCTTCATTCGAAGAAAAAAATCAGACAGTCTTGCAACTCATCCAATGACTTGACCAATCGGGCTGGGCATGCCGCCACCGGGGCCGAACTCTAAGTCAGATCTCTGACCGATAGGACTCGGCATACCGCCGCCAGGACCGAACTCTAAGTCAGCTTTCTGGCCAATAGGACTCGGCATACCGCCGCCGGGGCCGAACGCGATGCTGGTCTTCTGACCAATGGGACTGGGCATACCGCCGCCGGGGCCTGCACTAGTAGCGGCAACGAGAGGCAGGGCAGCGAAAGACAGAATGGTCGCGGCGAGAACGGCAGAACGGGAAAAACTCAACATAAGAAAGGCTCCAAGCGCAGGTGCGCTGCATTCAGCGTATCTGGTGGATGTACTTACGCGAAATATTTTCTTCAAATTTCTTGCATTTCACTGAAAAATGTGCATTTCTTACAATCGAGCTTCTTTGGCTGGTGGCTAAACGCAAAAGCAGTCCTAATTTCTTATTCCAAAAGTCTCGGTGCGAACGCTCCATGGTTTCGGAATATTTTCAGATGACTTGGAACGCTAGTCAGCCATGCGGTTTGTGCCTTTGCATCAAAAGCCAAAATCGAAGAAAGGAAGTAGCTTAGATGGGATGAGCGCTCCTGGCCGCGCTGCAATGCTAAACTGACACTTTCCAACCTCAATTCCTAACGAAAACGGAAATGCTTTGTCAGACGAAAAATCCAGCATCCCAAAATCTCCGGTGACCTATGCCGACGCCGGGGTCGATATCACCAGCGGCGACCGCGCCAAACAGCGAATCAAATATCTGGCCCAGAAGACGTTCACCCGGAACGTGTTGAGCGAAATCGGCGGCTTCGGCGGTCTTTTCAAACTGGATATGACGAAATATCAGCAACCTGTGCTGGTTTCAAGCGCCGACGGCGTCGGGACCAAACTTAAAGTTGCCTTCGAGCTGGGAGTTCACCACACCGTGGGCGCCGATCTGGTGAACCACTGCGTCAACGACATTGCTGTGCAGGGGGCTGTCCCGCTGTTCTTCCTCGACTACCTGGCGACCGGACGCCTTGATGGAGCCGTGACCGAAAAGATCGTAAGCGGGCTGGCCGATGCCTGCCGCGCTAATGGTTGCGTGCTGATCGGCGGCGAGACCGCCCAGATGCCCGGCTTCTATTCCGACGGCGAATACGACCTCGCGGGTTTCATCGTCGGCGTCGTTGAGCGGGAGAAGATCATTACCGGCGCGAAAACTCAGACCGGCGATGTGCTCATCGGGCTACCCTCGACCGGGCTGCATACGAACGGCTATTCGCTGGCTCGCAAGCTGTTTTTCGAAGTCGCCGGATACAAAGCCGAGCAGTATGTGAATGCGCTCAAGGAAAAAGCCGGCGCAGCGCTGATGAAGACGCACCGCAGCTACCTGAACGTCATCAAGAAGCTCACGGCAAGCGACTACGTCAACGGCATAGCACATATCACCGGTGGCGGCATTACCGAAAACCTCCCGCGCATTCTGCCGAAGAACATTTCCGCCATCATTGAACTGGGCAGTTGGTCGGTGTTGCCCATCTTTGAACATCTGCGAGAGCTCGGCAGCGTCTCGCAAGACGAGATGCTGCGCACCTTCAACATGGGTATTGGCCTGATTGCAGTCGTTCCGGCGGAGAAGTTCAAGCGGGTGAAGTCGATGCTGGAGCGCGCCAACGAAAAGTTCTATGTGATCGGACGCACGGTGAAGGGCGACCGCAAGGTGGTCTATCAGTGAGCGAGCACCAGCGGCTCGGGATTTTGCTTTCAGGACGCGGGTCGAATTTTCTTGCCATCGCCGATGCCATTGCATCGGGCAAACTTGCCGGAGCCAAAATTGTAGTCGTCATCTCAAATAAGGCCGACGCGCCCGGACTCGCAGCCGCACGCGAACTCGACCTGAACGCGGTCGCCATCGAGGCGTGCGGTCGCAAGCGCGCCGAGCATGACGCTGAAATCATTGCCTGCCTGCGCAAGCACGAGGTAGACCTCATCTGTCTTGCCGGATACATGCGGCTGCTCTCGCAGGAATTCATCGCCACCTTTCCGCAGCGCATCCTCAATATCCATCCGTCGCTGCTGCCCGCATTTCCCGGGCTTGACGCGCAGCAGCAGGCATTCGACTACGGCGTAAAGGTTGCCGGCTGCACTGTCCATTTCGTTGACGAGCAGCTTGATCACGGCGTCATTGTCCTGCAGAAGACGGTCCCAGTTCTCGATGGAGACGACGCGCACACGCTGGCCGCGCGCATTCTGGAACAGGAACACATCGCCTATTCAGAAGCCATCGAGCGCGTGCTGTCAGGAAAATTCCGCATTCTGGGTCGCCGCTACTTGCCGCAAAACTGAACCGGGGAATCGGAGAGCGCCGGCGAATCTTCTGATAAACTAAATTGAGTTCGCGCAGCAAAGAAAGCGCCTGACCAGGAGCGTCTTCCGCGGGAACAGCCTGCCGCACACGATCGGGGAGTGGCTCAGCCTGGTAGAGCACCTGGTTCGGGACCAGGGGGTCGGAGGTTCAAATCCTCTCTCCCCGACCATTCTTCATTTTTGTTCCTTTCGGATATAAGGTCGAAGGGTTCTCTAAAGCAGGATAAAGACTTACTTCACCGATAGAGCAGTTCAAAAGTACTTTTGAGCAGTTCAGCCTGTTCGCAGGTTTTGGCTTGATGGCCTTTCGGACAGATAACGTATACGCCAGCCACGCACAAAGCGCTCTAGCGTGTTGGCAGAGTTCTCAGGGAATTTCGCTTTGGCTGGAAGGGCGTGAAGCTGCATGCTTCTTCCGGTCCCAGCGGTCGAGCGTGGTGAAAGATTCGAGCAGTTGCCGAACGTCGTGTTCTTCAGCACTGGCGCTGAGTTGACTTCGGACGGACGCCCGTTATGAGTGTGGAGCGCAGCGCGCTAATCCAGTCTGCAGATCAGGCATTTCAGATACTCCGTCTCCGGAATCGTCAGCACAACCGGATGATCCGCGGCCGCGCCGCGCCTCTCAATGAGGTGCGCACGACGCCCCGCGTCTCCCACGGCCGCTGCCACAACATGCTGGAAATCGGCCAGCGATACATGGTGCGAGCACGAACATGTGACCAGCACTCCGCCCGGACGCAGCATTTTCAGCGCCCGCAAATTCAGTTCCTTGTAGCCGCGAAGCGCACCTTCAACGGCCCGCTTTGACTTGGCGAAGGCCGGCGGATCAAGCACGATCGTGTCATAGACTGCGCCTGACATGCTCCAGTCGCGCAGCAGCTCAAAGGCGTTGGCCTCCACCCAGTCAACATTCGAGCCTTGCAGCCGCTCGGCGTTCGCGGCAAGATTCTTCTCCGCTACTTCGAGCGCGGCCCGGGAGACATCCACGCCGGTCACGCGCGGACAATTCCGCGCCAGATGCAGCGCGAACCCGCCCTGATAAGTACACACATCAAGAGCTTCCCCATGCGCATATCGCGCGGCAGCGGCATAGTTTTCCCGCTGATCCAGGAACGCTCCGGTTTTCTGCCCAGCGTTGGCGTCGTAATGGAAGGTCAATCCATTGAGCCGGAAACTTGTGCTGAGCAGCGGGCCTTCTTTATTGGCAGCATAGAGCGGCGCCATAGATGGAGCACTTAATTGCTCCAGTTCCCGGATGCGCGGATCGCTTCGCTCAATAATGCTTTGCGGAGACAACTCCTCTCTGAGTATGTGCGCGGCAACAGAGCGAACCTCGTCGTTGTCGAGAGCCTTTGTCAGCAATTGCAGGATCACCAACTCGCCATATTTATCGGCAATGATTCCGGGCAGCGCATCAGCCTCGCTGAAAACAAGCCGGCAGGCGTTTGTCTCTGCGTCGAGCAAAGAAAGCCGCATCCGAATGGCCGACTGAAGACGCGTCCGCGCAAGATCAAGCCACTGAATCTGGTCAATCAACTCAGTCGATACCAGTCTCAGAGCGATCTGTGAAGCCGGGCTGTAAAGCGCCGTACCGAGGGGAATGCCGCGCTGATCAACCACCGCGAGCAGCCCGGAAGGCTCGCCGAAAATCCGCTCCACATCTGATTGATAAACCCAGACATGCCCGCCACGAATGCGGTCAGCCGCGCGCCGGGAAATGACAACTGCAGGGCCTTCAAATTCCGCCTGAAGCGAGGTTGGAGCAACTACGCGAGGCCTTCGATCGCGCTTTGCATGCTTCTCTGTGTTGCGTCCGGGCATACGCTCATCTTCGCATGAAAGAACCGCAGTGCTTTGTCGATGAAGGCTGCACAAAAATGCGCCAGTTGCCGTGCGCCCACACGATTCCCTAATGCCCTATTCGCCTGCAGAGACTATAATCAAGTATGGCAACTGCGCAAAGCGCGTCAGTCGAAGCCGCGAAACCCCTTGCGGCCGCCGACCCGTTTGCCTCCCGCTTCGCCAAGCTGATAGCCACTGTCCGCGCCAACCGCCCCAACGACGACACCGACATCATCCGCAAGGCCTGGGAGTTCTGCCTCGAAAAGCACAGCGGCCAACTGCGCGCTTCCGGCGAGCCCTTTGTTCTTCATCCGCTTGAAGTTGCCATCGTCCTTGCCGAAATGAAGCTCGATTCGACCGCCATTGCCGGCGGCCTGCTGCATGACACTGTCGAGGACACAAAGGCCACCATCGCCGAAATCAACGCCCGTTTCGGCGAACAGGTAGCGCACATTGTCGAAGGCGTCACCAAGATCGACAAAATCCAGTTCGCGAACAAAGAAGACCGTCAGGCCGAGAACGTCCGCAAGATGCTGCTGGCCATGGTCACCGACGTGCGCGTAGTCCTCATTAAACTCGCCGACCGCCTGCACAACATGCGCACGCTCGAACATTTGCCGCAGGAAAAGCAGCAGGCCATCGCGCGCGAAACGCTCGACATCTACGCACCGTTGGCGCATCGGCTGGGCATGGGCAAATTGCGCGGCGAACTCGAAGACCTCGCCTTCCGCTTCGTCGATCCCTACGCTTATCAGCAGGTGCGCGAAGCCGTCGAAGAACGCCGCAGCGAGGGCGAACAGTTCCTTGCCGGAGTAGAAGCGCTGCTGCAGGAAAAGCTGCACGAGCACAACATCAAGGCGCGCCTTGAGTGGCGCATCAAGCGCCTCTACAGCGTGAACCAGAAACTCATCAAGGCGCGCACCACCGTCGATCAGGTATACGACCTCCTCGCCCTCCGCGTTATCACCGCAAGCGTGGCCGACTGCTACGCCGTCTTCGGCCTCATCCACAGCATCTGGCGCCCGGTGCCGGGCCGCATCAAGGACTTCATCGCCATACCCCGGCCAAACCTCTACCAATCGCTGCATACCACCGTAATGGGCGAGGGCGGCCGGCAATTCGAAGTGCAGATCCGTACGGAAGAGATGCACCGCACCGCGGAGGAAGGCATCGCCGCGCACTGGAAGTACAAGTCCGGCGGATCGCCCGTGAGCGCGCGCGATGAGCAGCGTCTCGCCTGGGTGCGGCAGTTGGTCGAGTGGCAGCGCGAAATGAGCGACCCGAACGAATTTCTTTCGACGCTCAAAATCGATCTTTATCCGGAAGAGGTCTACACCTTCACCCCCAAGGGCAAAGTTGTCGTCCTCCCCAAAGACGCCAGCCCGCTCGACTTCGCCTACGCCATCCACACTGAAGTCGGCCAGTCCTGTGTTGGAGCAAAGGTCAACGGACGCATGGTGCCGCTGCGCTCCAAGCTGCACAATGGCGACATCGTCGAAGTCGTCACGCAGAACGGCCACACGCCCAGCCGCGACTGGCTTACCTTCGTCAAGAGCGCGCGAGCGCGCAACAAGATCAAGCACTGGCTCAACGAGCACCAGCGCGAGCGCGCCATCGAAATCGGCCGCAAGTTGCTCGAACGCGAAGCCCGCAAATACAAAGTTTCGCTCTCAAAATTCGACGACTCCGACTACGAGCGCGTCGCCGCCGAGTACAGCCTCGCCACGCCAAACGATCTGCTCTCCGCCATCGGCTTCGGCAAATACTCCGCGCGTCAGGCACTCAATCGCCTCTCTCCCGGAGTCACCAGCCAGCAGGCAGCCGAGACTGACGCCGGAGTCGCCGACACCGTCAAGCGCGTCTCCATGTCGAGCAGCGCGGACTCGCTCCAGGTCGAAGGGCAGAACGAGTTGCTCGTCTACCGCGCACGATGTTGCAATCCCATCCGCGGTGAAGAGATTGTCGGCTACGTCACACGCGGCAAGGGTGTCGCCGTGCATGCGCGTAGTTGCCCCAATGTGCAGAATCTGCTCTACGAATCCGACCGCCGCATTTCCGTCGAATGGGCGCGCCCCGCCGACGAGGCCCTGGGACGCCGCCAGACCTATCCCGTCAAGCTGACCGTCTACTGCGACGACCGCGCCGGCATGTTGAAGGAAATGACCGCCGTCATCAGCGACGACAACACCAACATCCGCTCCGTCGACTCAAAGCGCGGCCCCAACGAAGACGCCACCGTCGAATTCATCGTGGACGCGGAAGACGTGCGCCATCTCAACCGTTTAGTGCAGGGCCTGCGCCGCGTCCCCGGCGTGCGCGACGTGCAGCGCTCACAAAAGCTCTAGCGCCCCAAAATTGTCGAAATAAATACTGCGCTTTTTGGCGTAGAAGCACCAGGACTTCAGAGCTTCCAGAAAAAGTCGCGTCTTGAAGGGGCACGACTTCAGTCGTGCCGTTAATACATGAAATCGGTCGGCTTTAGCCGCTGAGGTACGACTTCTCCCGCTGTCACGCGTTTTTCCGCAAACTGTTAGACATTAGGCCATTATGAAAAAGCGCTGTCATCCTGATCCTGAGTGCAACGAAGTCGAAAAGCCTGCCCTGAGCTTGTCGACGAGGATCTGCTTTTCAACAGCTTCAAAACAAGCCTATGAAGGCTATCGCAGGAACCCTCGCAAGGCCAGACGAGCGCCTGCCGAAGACCTCTACGCTCGTGTACACTGAGAAAGACCTCCGTGTCGGGACGTGGCTCAGCCTGGTAGAGCACTCGCTTGGGGTGCGAGGGGTCGGCAGTTCAAATCTGCCCGTCCCGACCATTCTTCATTCGCAAATTTCTCCTGCTACTCAATCCGCTTACACTATCTCTTAGGAGCGGCTGTACGTCGACAACGTACAACTGCCGAATCCCACGTCTCTGCGAGACGTGGGGCACCCGCATTCGCTGGAGGCGAACTTTGAGATATGGGCCACCCGCCCACGTAAATGCGACAAGCGGACAACTGAGCCCAGCCACTTTCCAGGTATCCCCAACAGGAATCGTCAACGCTCAGGTACATTTCGACACTTTCAACCCTTCAACGGGCCTGTTTGGACTTGTTGGACACACGTTCTGGGATTACTTGATAGGAAAGCTGTTCTTTCACCATAGTGCAGGACTTGACAAAGGGTGTTGATATGAGAACAAAGCTTTTCCCAGCGCTCCTGTATGTTTTGCTCGCCTGCCGTATGGATGCTCAGGTAATTCAATTGCCGAGTTCTCAACTCTCTCTGCCCGAGGGAAATGTAGTCGGTGCGGCCTTCGATCACGACCTGCTCTTTATCCAGCAATCCATCCTTCATGCTGACGGCCCCAGGGTTAGCTCTGAGCGCCAGATTCTTTCTTGGGATGTAAGCAGTAATTCCGCCCTGAAGACGCGCACTCTTGAGGATAACGGGCCATCATCTTTGACCGGTGATCGATGTGGACGTGTGCAAGTAGACACAGACTTGCATCGCGTTTTCATTTGCTCCAGCGACACCGCATTGGCTGTGCTAGATCCAGTCACCTTGCTGACCATTGCATTGGTGCCTATTAAGGGCCACATTTATGATTTCGTCGTTGATGATAGCCTTCATCGCCTTTTTGTAGTGTCACAGTCGGATTCGAATGTTCAGCACCTTTATGTCTATAACATCTCTGATGGGAAACAAGTTGATCAGATTGAATTGTCGTCAGGATATGCAGATGATGTTCGATTGGCCCTTGATCAACGGGCTCATCGAATTGGGATATCGGAAAGCCATCTGAATCATTCTGGATATACGACCGACCTATACGGGTGCCATTATAACGACGGATTGAATTGCAATCAGGTTGCTAAAACCGGCCAGGTCTCTGAAATTGCCGTTGTAGGTGCAGAGTTGTTGGCAGCCAGTGGCTTACTGGCCGATGACAAGCAGGTGTGTCTTACACAGATCAATCTCATGAATCAAACGATGTCTCATCCATATTGTGCCCCCCGGACAGGTGTGCACTACGGTGTAGGAGTTGTTGGTCGTGAATATGTTGTAGGTTATACAGGAGCGAGCAAACGACTTCATTTTAAAGAAGCAACGGTTCCTTTGGGCAGTTCCGTTTCAGTTTGGAGACTAGAGAATAGCAAGATTGCGGCAGAAACTGCTCAACACAACTATGACGGGTCATTTCAAGGAGGAGTGCGGATTGCTTCTAGTAAAACCCAACCGCGCTTCCTGCTATTCAGTACAACATCGAACGTTGCGTATATCTATGACATCAAAGAATCGACTGGAAATTAATTGACCTCAAGCAACGGGCTGAGTTCAACGGGCGGCGCGGCCTATTCAAGCCCTCTTTTGGCTTGATTAGGGCTGTCACTGTACATCAGTTGAAAGCGGACAGCACAAAAGTTCTAAAATCGTCTGCTAAGGCCGACCATTCTTCATTCTCAAATTTCTCCTGCTACTGGTCTGCCTTACACTGTCTTAAGGAGACCAACTTGGAAAACATTGCAAGCCAGTTCTTTGTTCAGGCCGAGGAGCGCATCGAGCGCTACAACCTTCTGAAACATCCTTTCTATACCGCATGGACGGCGGGCGAACTGATCCCCGAAGACCTTCGCGAATATGCCGCCGAGTACTGGCATCACGTGTCCGCGTTTCCGGCTTATCTGAGCGCGCTTCATTCGCGCCTTCAAGATGGCGCCACACGGCGCATGATCGCCGCCAATCTTGCTGACGAAGAAGGCGTCGGCTCGCCCGATGGCCGTGCACACAGTGACCTCTGGATGGACTTCGCCAAAGGCATGGGCGCAAGTGAATCCGAGGTGAAAAACCGCGCGCTGCAACCGGAAATGCAGCAGATGATTGCCTCATTCGAGCGCATCGCCACCGAGGGCAGCCCCACTGCGGCATTGGCCGCCTTCTATGCTTACGAATCGCGCGTGCCCGCAATTGCCAGGGAAAAAGCGGCCGGCTTAAAGGAGCACTACAGCGCAGACTCCGCCACGATTCGTTACTTCGCGCTCCATCAGACTGCCGACATACATCATGCTGCTGTCTGGCGCGCTTTAATTGCCGACGAACTCCCTAAGACTCCGGAAGCTGTCAAAGAAGGACTTGATGCAGCCGAACAGGCCGCGGCCGCATTGTGGTCAGCACTGGATGGGGTGGAGCGGGGCCGTCAGATGCGCAAGAACCTTGCGACTGCCTGCGCTTAAGCGCTCTCTTGTTTGACAACCTGAGGCGCACTGGGACGCACATCTCTTTATTTCTGCGGCAATGTCTGAGCCTGTGCGGCCGCACGGCGCTTACGCCTGACACCGAGGGCTTGCGGCAGTGATGTGTGAATACGCGTCATGCATTTCCGGCACCGGATCGGATATCTGAGGACCGCCAGAAGCGGAAGATCCCGCAGCCGAAGTCTGGAGAGTCTGAATTCGTCAGAATAGCAATCTGGGCAGAGCAAATCAGTGCTACCAACAAGAGACATAATGAACCTTAGATACTGTTGTTTCTTTAGATGCCATCCTGAGACTGACTTTTGCCAATAATCAGAAAAATTCCTGGCGTAATTTTTCACACGAAACATAGGCCATTCTGGGGTACTGTATCTCTACAACCGCTCCGGCGGAGGGTGACGCTATGGTCTGGGACGTTTCGTTTACGTGCGATATTTGCGGGAAGAAGAAGGGCGAAGCCAACCACTGGTGGATGGTGATGCTGGGCGACGTGCCTTGCTTTGATGAAGGGCAGCCTTCCCAGCGCTTTACGCTTCTGCCATGGAACCTCAACGAAAGCCGTAACCATGATATGTATCACCTTTGCGGACAGAACTGTGCCATGGCAGCGATGGAGCGCTTTATGACACATGGCACGATTGAGTCCGACCTGGCGGCGCACTCCCGCCGCTGACCCTCATTCGCCGAAAAGATTTGGCCGCTCAAGAGAAGCAGTTTTCTTCGTCTTGTGTTCGCGGGGAACCGGAGCAGGTGACACAGAAAGCATGCCGAGCAACTCTTTTAGTTCTTTGCGCAATCGCTGAAGTCGTGCTTCAGTTCCACCCTTCTTCAGTCCAGCCATCTCCGCTCTCAATGGCAGTTCAGGCTGAGAACCATGCGCCTTTCGCATTTCGCGCCCTTCGACTTGCATCAGCTGGCGTGCGCCTGCGATTGTATAGCCTTCTTCGTGCAGCAGATGCTTGATGTGCAGCGCCATTTCCACGTCACGCTTGCGATACAGGCGCTGACCGGTTCCGCTCTTGTTTGGCTTCAGTTGGGGAAACTCGGTTTCCCAGAAGCGAAGGACATAGGACTGCACCTTGCACAGCCGGGCGACTTCGCCGATGCGAAAGTACAGCTTGTCCGGAATGGCGGTGCTTGCCGTTCCACGCTGCAGCGGTCGTTGTGAGGCATGTTTCTGCTTCTGCATGAAAAGACCGGCTGGCCCAACTACTGCCACTCCCAGAAGTATAGGCCACGGCGCGCGTGCTTCTGCAACTGAAAGTTTGGGCTAGAGCTCTAGGCCAGCCGCAGCGACTCAGCGTCGTCGGCCGAAATCGGTTCGCGCGAGGGAACACCGGCGCTGGCTGCGCGCAGATATTGCACCGGCCAGGCAATCGTCTGCCCCAATTCATCGGCGGCATGCAAAGCCCAATAAGGATCACGCAGGAATTCGCGCGCCATCAGAACGAGGTCGGCCTGTCCCGTACGCAGGATATGATCGGCCTGTGCCGGTTCGGTAATCATCCCCACTGTGCCGGTCCTGGCCCCGGTGTGTCTGCGTATCTGCTCGGAAAAATGTGTCTGGTAACCCGGGCCGACGGGAATCTTCACGCCGGGAATCAGTCCGCCTGAGGACACGTCGATAAGATCCACTTTTCTCAGCCGCAGCTGCGCTGCGAGAGCAATCGAACCTTGAACATTCCAGCCGCCTTCTGCCCAGTCCGTTGCGGAAATGCGAACGAACAGAGGCTTCTCTTCGGGCCACCAGTCGCGCACGGCGTCCACTACGCGTACCAGCAGACGCATGCGATTCTCAATCGGTCCGCCATACATGTCACTGCGCTGATTGCTCAGCGGGCTCAGGAACTCGTGCAACAAATAGCCGTGTGCTGCGTGGATCTCAATCACGTCAAAGCCGGCAAGCAAAGCGCGGCGCGCTGCCATCGCGAAGGCCTGGATAATTTTTCCGATTCCCGCTTCATCCAGCTCCCGCGGCTGCTTGTAATGTGGGGCAAAGGGAATCGGGCTTGGCGCCATGACTTCGTCCCAGCCGCCTTCTTCCACTGTCATAATGCGTTCGCCCATCCAGGGAGGAGACATGCTCGCCTTACGCCCGGCATGGGCAAGCTGTATTCCGGCGAACGCCCCCAGACCGTGCAGAAAGTCGACGACGCGTTTCAGCGGGACAATGTGCTCGTCCTTCCACAGACCGAGATCGCGCGGACTGATGCGGCCTTCCGCGGTGACCGCGGTCGCTTCTGTCATCACCAGCGCCGCTCCGCCGGCAGCGCGGCTGCCCAGGTGGACGAGATGCCAGTCGGTGGCAAAGCCGTCTTCGGAGGAATACTGGCACATGGGCGACACCGCTACTCGATTCGGCAGCGTTATGTTTCCCAGCTCCAATGGAGCAAACAGACTGGCGATGTGGTCCGGCATGGCAGCTCCCCTCTGTGTGCAAGCATCTCACGTTTTCTGCGCGCAGCCTCGATAAGATGCCACGAACTAATGTTGCCAGTTTGGCTGCAAAGAAAAGGCCGCAGCTAAATGCTGCGGCCTTCGACATTGAGCAAAATATTTCCTAGTGGTGTGGCGGTCGCGCGGATTGCTGATGTGGCTGCTGCTCGACGTGGGCTGGCCACTCCTTGTCCTGTTGCGGACCAGCAGGGCGCCCCTGCCGCATGTTCTCGACCTGCTGCGGTTCGAGCGGACGGCCGGGGTGCGTTTCCATTGCTCGCTGTTTCTCCTGGAAGGTTGGTTGCGGAGTGGGCGGCTGGCTGCGCGTGATCAGTTGCCTCGGCTGCTCGGGTTGACGGTTGTACTGGTCGGTCCTTCCTTTGTCTGTCTGCATAGGCGGATTGTTAGTACGCACCGGCGGGTTGTTGGGGGGAACAGGCCGCTCTGGTTGTGGATGCGCTACCTCAACCGGCTGGGTAGCACGGGGCACATTCTGCAGTGGCGCGCCAGGCCTAGACTGAGCCTCGCCACCATGCACCAGCAGCACTGGACGTACTGTAGATACCCGGACGGTATTTACGGGATGTGGGACCTTCGCGGAAATCGTCGGTTGGATGGACGGATGCGGAATAACCTGCGCGCGCTCGATCTGTGCCTGGTCAACGTGCACCATGTTCTCGCGGACGGGTCTCGCCGAAGAAAAAGTGGTGCTGTTCACCGCGGTAAATGCGCGTCCGCGGTTTGCATAGTCGATGTGCACATCATGCAGATTGTTCACATGATTGATAAAGGTGTTGTAGTTGTTCACCACCGTCACATTGCGAATGCGCGTGATGTTGATATTTGTCACGTTGATATTGCGAATGTATGTCGTGCTGCAGTGATACCAGGGGTAGAACGGCTCACCCGGCCCCAATGGGAACCATGCTGCAACTCCGCCTGCGACAAAGCCATCACCTCCTGCGAAAGCGACAAATGCAGGTGACCACACTGGATAAGCAACGACCGGCCCCGGCACCCAGCCCCAGCGCGAGCCGATAAATGCCCAGCGGCCATAGTGGAAGGGCGCATAACCCCACGGCTCATCTTCCACCCACGTCCATCCCCACGGATATACCCAGACCCAATGGCCGGAGCGATAAGGCACCCAATCAACAGCAACACCCCGCGGGTACCATACCGGGCCATAATCCGCTTCATTCGACCACGCACCGTATCCATCCAGGTCGTCGTAGCCGACCACGTTGCGCCCCACATATTGTCCTGCCTGGGCATTCAGGATGTGGCGGTCGCGTTCGACGCACCAGCTGTCAAAGGCATCGGGAGCAGGTGGCTGGACCGACGCAAGCTGAATCGGGTTCGTCCCTTCAAGCTGAACTGCCTGGCCTGCGTTGACATACTCCGACAGCCCCGGCCCCGTGACCTGCACCTGTCCGCTGCTTACGGTCACAACGGTTCCGCCGTTGCCGGTGTAGGAATCCACGCGGAAATCGCCCGGCTGCACCACCGTAAGCGAGCCATTCGGCGTATCGACCTCAACCTGTTGGCCGGGATTCAGTGAAAAGGTGCGGACACGAATGGTACCCTGCGCGAGACCCAGTTGCGTCAGTTGATCGGCCAGGTTCGTAAATGTCAGGTCGGTATTCTGCCACATGCGAATGGCCATCGATCCGAGCTGCACCTCGGCGCGCGAATTCTGGTCGGCGTAGATGCGGTCGCCGCTCGCTACCGGATAGTTGTCCGGTACCTGGCTCCATTGGTCCACATCGGCAGGCTGCACCGAAACATTGCCTTGCGTGGCGTGCAGCCTTCCTGCCACTGCCGGCGGGTCGCCCGCATCGGCGTGCAGCGGCAGCGCTCCGCAGACAACCGCAATAACGCAAGCAAGCACGACCAGAAAGGATCTTTTGATTGAAGTCGTCATCTTTCCTCCGGGAAATGCCATCGTCCTGTGGTTCCCCAGTCCATGTAACACCAACTTTTCAGGACAGATGCGCTGCAGGAAGATGGAAGCTGAAATTCCAAACAAAAAAGAGGCTTCAGGTGGGAAGCCTCTCAATCACAACCCATTGCGACTGCCAACGAATGAAACGCAGTTCTTTTGCCTCCGCGAAAAACCTCTCCCTAATGGGCTTTTCTTAGAAAGAATGCGTCAATTGCCCTACAAATAGAAGCAAATTAAGCAGCCGTCCTACATGTTGTATCCACAATGAAGATATGTCAAGAAGTTTCGCAAACAAATTTGTGCATAACGGGCAGTACGATGGCGGGAACGGACGGCGTTGCCGAAGCGTATGTCTTTTCAAAGGGAGAAAGAAGGATGAAACGCTGCATTTTGCCTTTGATGGCGCTTGCTCTGCTGGTTGCATCGGGCTGTCGTATTCAAGTCGACAAATCCAAGGACGGCGAGGACAAAAACGTAAAAATCGATACGCCCATGGGCGGATTGCATGTAAAAACCAATGACCTGACGGCTGCGGACGTCGGCCTCCCCGTGTATCCGGGAGCGCAGGTTGTGCCTGACCATGACAATGACAAGGCGGCGGACATCCATCTGGGATTCGGCAAATGGCAATTGCGGGTGAAGGTGGTCAACTATCAGACATCCGATTCACAGGACCAGGTTCTTACGTATTACCGCAAGGCGTTGGGCCGCTACGGCGACGTGATCCAGTGCAACCACAACGCGCCCGTTGGCACGCCGACCACCACCCGCGACGGCCTTACCTGCGGAGACCACGATAAAAATGTTCACGTCGATGAGGGCGACGATCTCAGCCTGCGGGCTGGCTCCAAACATCATCAGCATCTCGTGGGCTTCAAGAATGGCAACAACGGCAATACGAGGTTCGCGCTGGTGGAGCTGGAATTGCCTGAAGGCGTCAACGATAACGATGCAAACAGCCAGTAAGTTTGCCAGATTGCGCTCAACTGCCTAGTGAGATAGGGTCAAGGTATGGATCTGGCCTGCCATCACTGCGGCGCAACGTTATCGACACCCGATCTTTTCTGCCCGCATTGCGGAGCGCCCCAGTTGCGTTTCGAACCCGTCGAAGAAACAGGCCGCTACGAATCCGATGGCAATGGCTCCGGCTCTAACCAGTTGGTTGTCTGGCGGGCTGCCGTGCAGGTTGCTCTTATCGTCGCCATACCGGTTGGTCTGTTGAGCTCGTTGCTTGATTTCGGTATTATCTGGGTGCTTGTCGGCGGATTCTGCGCCATTGCGCTTTACCAGCGCAAAGCGACGCCGCTCATCAATCCGCGCGTAGGCTGGCGCATCGGCATGCTGGTGGGTGGGCTGGCCGCTTTTCTTTCAAGTGTTGCTGACGGCGTGAGCATGGTCTTCGAGCGCTACGGTCTGCACCATGGCGCATCCATTGACCAGAAGCTCGCTTCGCTGACCCAGCAGATGACCGACCAGATGATCCATCAAAACCCCGAAGCCGCACAGCAGATTCCCTGGTTCATCCATTTCTGGCTGTCGCCCGACGGACATGCTGCAGTCGTGCTCTTCATGTCGGCATTTGCCGCCCTGATGATGATCGCCTTTTCGTCGATCGGCGGAGCGCTGGGCGCACGCGTGCTGGGCGCGCGCAGCCGGCTTTCCCTGCACTCATAACTGGCCGCTTGCGGCGCAGCGCCTGCGCCTCGTATCATCCCCAAGAGCCTATATGTCAGACACACAAGCAATCTCCAAGCCGGTGCTTCGCGAGAAGGGCCGCATCCTGTCCGCCTCAGAAATCGAGCGGACGCTTGTCCGGCTCGCCCACGAAATCATCGAAAAAAACAATGGCAGCGACAATCTCGGCTTAGTCGGAGTGCAGCGTCGCGGTGTTCCGCTGGCCCAGCGCCTGGCGGCGCTCATCGGCAACATCGAGAAGCATCCGGTTGATATCGGCGTCCTCGACATCAGCTTTTACCGCGATGACCTCTCGACCAAAGACGTGCGCCCTGTTGTGAACCCGGGCGACCTGGGTTTCGACGTTAACGGGCGTGACGTTGTCCTTGTCGATGACGTGCTCTACACCGGGCGTACGGTTCGCGCCGCGCTCGACGCGCTCTTCGATCACGGCCGCCCACGCCGCGTGCAGTTGCTTACGCTGATCGACCGCGGGCATCGTGAGTTGCCCATTGAAGCTACTTTCATCGGCAGGACCATTCAAACCAGCGACAGCGAAATCATTGAAGTGAAGCTGCGCGAGGTGGACAACGATGAGCAAGTGCTGCTCGTCGAGCGTATAGATTGAGCATAATCGCGTAGACTGACTAGAGCGCAGCAGTCCTGAAGCCCAGTATCCACTCCAACGTATCCGCATGACGAAATCACAAGCCAAGCCGCGCAAAACGCCCTCAACAAACCCGCCGCAAATTTTCTCTCATCATCCGGCCTCTCTGCTTTCCGTCGCCGACCTGACGCTCGAGGATCTCACCTCTATCCTCAAAAACGCCTCAGCCCTCGAAAACGAAGACCCGCGCAAGCGCATGAATCATCTCTTCAAGCGCCGCGTATCACTGCTCTTCTATGAATCCAGCACACGCACGCGCACTTCATTTGAACTCGCAGCAAAGCAGCTTGGCGCGGACACGGTGCTGGTCAGCGCGCTTTCCTCCAGCATCGAAAAGGGCGAGTCTCTCAAAGACACCGGCATTACTTTGCGCTCGCTTGGCGCTGAGTGCATCATCCTGCGGCATCCTCAATCGGGTGCTCCCTATGTGTTGTCGCGCGCGACTGGGCTGCCAATTCTGAACGCGGGCGACGGCATGCATGAACACCCTTCGCAGGCGCTACTCGATCTCCGAACAATTCTGACTCATCTGCGCGGAACGAAACCCGCGCCTGTTTCCGAAAAGACCCTCAAAGGCGTGACCATCACCATCTGCGGCGACATCTTCCACAGCCGCGTGGCACGCTCGAATATGCTGTTGTTGCCGCGACTCGGCGCTCGCGTTGTGCTCTGCGGCCCCCCGGCACTGCTGCCAGAAATAGCGGCGTCCGCCGGCTCCGGAATTGCCATCGAACGCGACTTCGAGAAAGCGCTGAAGCAGTCGCAGGTCGTCATGATGCTGCGCATCCAGGCTGAGCGCCTCGCAGGATTGAATCTCGATCTCGACGAGTACAAGCTGCGTTACCAGGCCAACGCTGAACGCATTTCCGCGCATGCGCCGAACGCACTCATCATGCACCCAGGCCCCATCATTCGTGGACTGGAAGTCACCAGCGAAGTGGCCGATGGCCCGCAGTCAGCTATCGCCGAGCAGGTGCGGCATGGCGTGGCCATTCGCATGGCTCTGCTGGTGCGCGCGCTCACGGCAGCGCCGAAAGGAAAACGCAAATGACGGCCGTTCTCATTCGCGGAGGCCGCGTCATCGATCCATCTACAAGCCTCGACGCCAATCGCGATCTGCTGCTCAAAGATGGCCGCGTCTCCGCCATCGACGCTCCGGGCAAACTCAATGCCGTAGCAAAGCAGGAGTCGGCCGAAATCCTTGATGCAAAAGACCTCATCGTTGCACCCGGGCTCGTCGATATTCACGTCCACCTGCGTGAACCCGGACAAGGCTACAAAGAAACCATTGCCTCAGGGACAACTGCTGCTGCTGCTGGCGGATTCACAACCGTCTGCGCCATGCCGAACACCGTTCCAGTAAATGACTCACCCGAAACCACACGCTGGATGCAATCGCCAGAGCGCGGCGCACAGATTCGCGTTTTCCCCATCGCCGCAGCCACGCGTGGCAGCATGGGCGAAGCGCTGACTGAATACGGTGCGCTCAAAGCCGCTGGCGCTGTCGCCGTAACCGATGACGGCAAGCCGATCCTTGGCGATGCCATTATGCGCGCAACGCTGGCCGCTGCAGCCCGTATTGGACTGCCGGTGATCCAGCACGCTGAAGACACGCGCATGACCGGTGGCTGCTCAATGAACGCCGGCACGCTGGCATTTCGTCTCGGTCTGCGCGGGATGCCCGTCGAGGCCGAATCGAGCCTGGTCGAACGCGACATCCGCCTTGTTGCTGAACTGAAGGACAGCCGCCCTCATCTTCATGTAGCGCATCTCTCAACAGCAAAGGCCCTCGAAGCCGTCAAGAGCGCCCGCCGCAACGGACTGCGCGTCACTTGTGAAGTTGCTCCGCATCATTTTGTGCTTAGTGAAGAAGCCATCGCCGAATACAACACTCATGCCAAGATGAACCCGCCTCTGCGTTCGGATGCCGACCGCGAAGCTATGCTCGCAGGCATCATCGATGGTTCGGTTGACGCCATCGCCACCGACCACGCGCCCCACGCCGCGCACGAGAAGGAGCAGGAATTTGAGCGCGCTCCGAATGGAATCACCGGGCTGGAGACTGCTCTGGGTCTGACCATGTCCATTCTGCACGGCAAACACAAGCTGCCCCTGAGCCGTGTCATCTCTCTATTGAGCACACAGCCGGCAACTGTACTGAACCTGAAGGGACGCGGCAGCCTCGCCACCGGCTCCGTCGCTGAT